>NZ_JANNDR010000191.1:0-14317 GCF_031378165.1 Chamaesiphon sp. OTE_75_metabat_556 | reverse complement strand
CGCAGAAGGCTTTACCGCTTCAGCATGCTTTACAACTTGATTGTCGTAAAAATAAATACCTGGCACGGCAAAATTCGATTTTGGTTTTGCGGGTTTTTCCTCCAGACTTAACACATTTTCCTGATCGTCAAAGGCTACGATTCCATAACGACTCACTCTTCCATAGGTTGGCTTAATTCCAACTGTGCTGGTCAGTGCAGCCGGTTGGCGGATTGAACCACTAGTTCGACTTCTTGAGCGAAGTCGGCGACTTCTTTACTCGAAGCTGCCATTAAGTCCACTTGGATCAAGGCGCGATCGAGCTGTTCGAGTTCTTGTTGCGCTTGAGCGGAGAGGTTATTGACCAGCAGGTTGTTTTCGCTAGAGGTACTGCTGACGCTGGTTGCGGCGGTTTGGACTTGGCGGACTAGTTCGCGCAAGCTCTGAATGGTGGTATTGTAACCATCGGCGATCGTCCCGATTTCGGTTTCCGATAGGGGCGCACGCACGGTCAAGTCACCTCGGAAGGAGGGGGCGATCGCTTTGAGGACTCGCAGCGCTTCGGATTCCAATTCTTGACGGTTAGCACGTTCTCGATCGACGATCGAGGATAACTCCTGTTCTTGAGTTTTCACCCGGTCGAGGTATTCAGCTAGTTGCAAGGCGACGCCGATTTGGAGGGCGACTTGCTCGATGACGGAGGATTCGGAGACATCCCACACGCGGGGGGCATCGTTTTGATAGACACCGAGTAAACCCCACAGCACGCCACCTTTGAAGATGGGGGCGAGGATATAAGCTTTCGCCTGATATTTCTCTAGCGATTGGATGTAGCAATCGGGGAAATTTCTGGCGTAGATATCATTGACAACCGTAGACTTAGAACCTTTGGCGTATTTACCACCCTTGGTGCTTTGGAGATAGGTATCTTCTTCGGTAATATCTTTTTGCGCCCATTTCCGCAGGATACAGCGATCGCTGGTCGCCCGGTTGCCAGCTAGGACTTCATCTTTCTTCTGTTCGACTAATAGCGACACCCAGCCACTACCGACGGATTCGGCGACGACTTGACCGCTCCAATCTTCATTAAACTCATAGACGACAGCGCGATCTGCTTTGGAAGCTTGGCGGATCTCTTGGACGACGCTGGCGAAGACATCATCGACGACTAAAGATTGGCGAATGCGCTCGGAAATCCGGTTGATGGTTTGTTCTTGATCGGCACGTTTTTGGAGTTGTTTGATATAGTCGATTTGCTCCATCGCAATCCCGACTTGTAGCCCCATTTGTCGGAGGGTTTCGATTTCTTCCTCTTGCCATTTGCGGACGCCGGAGTTTTGATAGGCGGCGATCAGTCCCCATAATTTGCGATCGGCACCAAAGATCGGCGCGAGCATGTAGGAACGAGCTTCAAATTGTTCGAGCAGTTGGACGTGGCAAGTTTGGTGGCCAACGGTATAGATATCATCGACAGCAAAACATTCGCCGTCTTTGTACCGACCGCCTTGCGTCCGTTGGAGAAAAGTATCTTGGACGATATGGACGGTTTCGATCAAGTCTACCCAACCAGGGGCGGCAGATTCAGCAATAAAGCGACCGCCCCAATCAGCATCGAACTGATAAATCGCTAACCGATCGGTTTCGAGGAGTTTGCGTCCTTCTTGAGTCGCGACCTGGAAGACAGTTTTCTCATCTTTAGCACTGCGGAGCCGCTCTTGGAGTTTGGAGAGTCCGCGTTCCCGTTGGAGGCGTTCTTCCATTTTCTTGGTCTGGAATTGGGCGAGGCGGCGGCTGGTAGTTTGTTGGAGCGGGAAGCTAAATGTTTTGGCATAGTCGAGCATCGTCTGGAGGTCGGATTCTTGCCAGTTGCGTGCGCCGGAGTTTTGGTAGACGCCCAACATCCCGACCAGTTGGTTGTTCTTCAAGACGGGGACGACGATGTACGCCTTCATTTGCAATGGTTCGAGGGATTCTAATAAGCAGCGATCGAATCCTTTGGCTTCAATATCATTGACGACGTAATAAGGCTTGAAATTCTCGCCGGTAATCGAGTAATCCAAATCGAGTGATGTCCCAGCTTTCGCCCAGTTGACGCCCACGGATTCAGCGATGACATTACTGCTCCAGTCTGGATTGTAAGCGACGACCATCGCTCGATCTGCCTGCAAGTTGTGGCGGATCTGATCCAGTGTGGCTTGCATTACTTCCTGTGCTTCGATCTCGATCGCGGCTAATAAATCGCGGCGTTGGGATAATTGCAACAGGGGTTGATTGGGCTGGACAGCCAGCGTCAGTTCTAATGATAATTGGGACAGGCAAGCAGTTTCTGCTTCTGTCCAGGTCCGGGGGCGATCGCACTGGTGGACGACCAATAAACCCCAGACCCGACCCAAGCTGTAGCTATCGGTAGTTGCCGAGTAACCGTTGATCAGAATCGGTACGGCGACAGTCGCCTGGACTTGATACTGTTCTAAAATTTGCTTTTGGTAAGGGCTGGTTTCGCTATTAATCAACGCCATCACCCGTTGGGATCGATCATCGGTGAATTGCTCGAACCCAAAACCAATTTGGGGGATTTCGGTATTCAGGGTGGGGGTCAAGCCCGATTGAACGGCTTCGGCGATCGATCGACCCATGCTCGCCCCAGTCAATTGATAAATCAGGACGCGATCGGCATTTAGCAATGCTTTGATATCGGCAACTGCACTAGTGAATGCCGCCATCGGTGATGGAGCTTGTCTGATTTTGGTAGCGACTTGATGAATTTTATCGGCATTGATGCTAGCCGTTCCTACTGGAGCTGCTGCAGTGTTGCTGGGGGTAGTCAAGAAACCAGCTAATTCGCGGGCTTTGCGGAGATTTTGACGCAGCGGTTCGCTACCCGCACTATTGGAGCTTTCGAGTTTAGCTTGAGTTTCTTGGAGCAGAGATAATAGTTGTTGTTTGGCGTTGGTGCTAGTCATGGTATTGCGATCTTGATTAGACATCTGAAGTGACTCTGGTGATGGAATATTGGGGTTGAGCGATTCTGTTGCTTGATCCGATCGATCTCCTGGGGAGCTAAAGAGATTTTTTAACATATGCAATAGGAATTAAGAATTAATAAATCTCGATCTGCTAATTAATATCTGGCGATCTGTGCGTGTGCTAGCTGGGATTTTGACTAGCAATTAGTTGGAACTCTTAGCGAATCGATTTAATCACGCGATCGAGATCGACGACAACTCGTGATTGGCGATCGGCATCGATAAAATAACCTGATAAAAACAAGCGCATCCGATCGCTAAACATCAGATCGCTAATCGGCAAACATGCTTGGAGTGCGTGGGTTTCGATCGTGCCGACCCGCTCGATTAATAGGGCGACTGTTTCATGTTGCACCTGAAATAACATTCCCATGCCAGTCGATAACTCTGGCGCGCTCAGATAACCAGAACCGCCCATTAGATGTGCTAGATCCAAGACCCAAGTAGCTTTACCACCATAATTAATAATCCCCAGTAAGGACTCATGCATTTGGGGCACTGGCAGGATTTCCGACAAGGAAATCTTAATTGTGGCTTGCAAATCCACCAAGGGAATTAACGCATTGACACTATCGCCGATCGTAAAGCCAAGAAATCTTTGGCTTAATTCGCGATCTTCAAGTTGTCGAGCTGGGAGTTGATCGATTAGGGGTGCGGCCTGATTGATAATTTGATTCATAATTTATAACTCATAACTTATAATTCACGATCTCAGCTCAACCAATTAACCGATTGACTGTTTGTAATAGCGTCGGTTCGTCTACAGTTTTGCTCAAATAAGCATCAGCCCCGCTCATGTCGCCCCAAGTCCGATCGATCTGCTTATCCTTGGTAGAATAAATCACGATCGGAATACTTTGAGTGGCTGGCTCAGTCTTGAGCTTGCGGCATAACTCGAACCCACTTTCACCAGGTAAAATCACATCGAGGACGATTAAATTTGGTTTGAAAGTTTTGAGTCGAATCTCAGCTTCTTCACCACTAGTCACGACCAAGATCGAAAACCCCTGGCCTTCCAAGCAGCGTTTGAGTTTGTCGGCTTCTAATTTACTATCTTCAACAATTAAAATTTGGCTCATGACTATTCACTAACTCCAACAAGATATTTTTCGATCATTTTTAAAACGGCCTCTTCCTGGACTGGTTTACCCAGAAATCCAGTCGCCCCCACCATCTTCGATCGCATCCGATCGATCAGGCCATCCTTACCCGTCAAAATGATGACGGGGATATGCTTTAAGCTCGGAGTTTTCCGAATTTGTTCGCATACTTCATAGCCATTGGTAATGGGCATTAATAAATCCAAAAAGATAAAATCTGGTTTGTTTC
Organism: Chamaesiphon sp. OTE_75_metabat_556; assembly: GCF_031378165.1. Lineage (NCBI taxonomy): Bacteria > Bacillati > Cyanobacteriota > Cyanophyceae > Gomontiellales > Chamaesiphonaceae > Chamaesiphon > Chamaesiphon sp. OTE_75_metabat_556. Next base: position 9,983 of record NZ_JANNDR010000191.1, on the reverse strand, counting down.
TAATCAAGCTCGGCATGATTTTGAGCGGATCTTGCACGCCATAACACCGGAATTTATGTTCGGTGAGAATCCGTTCTAAAGATTGATAGATCAAGATACTATCGTCGATACAAGCAATCAAGGGACTCTCTAAACTGCTGGCTGGCTTGGTAATCACCACCGGACTAGCCGGTTGACCGATTTCGCTACTAAAGCGATCGCTTAAGGACTTACTGCTGGGATCGAGATTACCCGTCCGCTCGGTTTTCGACAGCGGTAAAGCCGATAAATTGATGAATCCCGATCGCAACAGGGGCAGTAAAACACTGGTGAAATTGATAGCAGATTGACGATGCCGAACGGCTAAACTGCGGAGCGATTTGTGCCCATCGATCGCCTGGACGATCTTGTGTAAGCTCGGATTGTCAGCCAATCGTGACAGATCCAGCGACTGCGACACAATCGCAAATAAACTGGGTGCATAAGCCGCTAATCCCACATTCGACCATTCTTGCCAGGATTGAATCGCTCTAGTCAAAATCGGATCGATTTCCAGTAAGGGTAATACCAAATTTAGTTGGCTATTGCCCGCACCAGTTTGGGTGAGTTGATAGGAGAGCTGATTGCCACTCCGCTGACTGAACTGAATGATATCGAATAAGTTTTCGACAGTCATTCTCGCGACCAACTCCGCACATTGTTGGCGATCGATTAGCTCGACAACTAATAGCTCTGCCAGAATATTTGAATCTAAGGTACTTTGATTGGGATTATTGACTTCGGCTAATTTATCTGCTGGCAAATCGAGTTGCGCCAAAGTCAGATTGCGCTGCCAACAATTAATTGGTTCGACACCACCACCCACTCAGCCGATTCTTCCCATCCGAAAGGACAAGATCCAGCTCAGATCTGGTTCGACCTTGACGATTAAATTGCCGCTAAAAGACTGCGACTTAATCTCTTTTAATTTAAGAATTAAATCTTTAAAACTCAGCCCTGCCGCTCTTTCGCTACTTTGAACCATTGTTTTTTACCATCAACCCACTAAAAATTGCTTTGAGGCTCTACACCTAATATTTGGATACAATCAATATTTGAAATCGATCGATAATTGCTAAAAACTAGATACTTAAATTAAATCGAGTGAAATCCAACATTATTTTCTAGTCAATGCTAATAATTAATGGTAGAGAAAGAACAGTAATTTGGGTGCGATCGAGATCGCTAAATTTTTGGACGAGGAAGCTGCATGGCATTTTCGATCGATCGCCATTGCCCACTTTGTCTGAAGCCTCCGATGCCAAATCAATAGTCATATTCGACCTGTTTTCGATCCCCACTTCAATATTGTTCCCAGAACTCACCCAGAAAAAACAAACCCAACCGAAAATTACTTATCGGTTGAGCAGAGCGATCTTGATCGGCTCATCATGGCGATCGCTATTTAACATAAATTTGGGATAAGAATTTTCGTTGGCGATAGCCTCTCCTTGGAGAATCGAGAAACTCCACCCACAGATCGATTCCCATTGCGGAGCTAAGGCGAAGCGCGCCCCGCTTCTCGCAAATCGAACCTTACGCAGGGGAGTTTGATGGGGCGGCGACCCAAAACACGCGGAGGTTTCCTCCGCATGTGTTTGGTTCAAGACGCGTCCCGCCTCCTCAAGGGGGGGACTGGGGGTCGGAACCCCCAGATCCGGGTTCTGTCCTCACTAGAAACAGCCACCAAGCACAAGTACATATCGTTACAGCTCGGCTTATTACAAGTATTTAATTGGCGATCCTCAACCCTGAATTCACACCTCTAATCAAGCAATGCTGCCACGTTTGCGAGTTTCCTTATAAGACGTGCCAATATTCCGCAATCCCGTCTTAATCAATTCCTGTTCGAGCAACGCAAAAAAGCTCGATCGATCGGCACCACGCACCACTGCTTGATTATGAGCCTCCGCCAGCGCGACCGGATAACCATAGCCTTTATTGACTTGAGCGATAATCAAACTCAACGCCATCCCCGCTAATGCCTCATCTTGTGCCACCCAAGCAGGTACCTCAATGCGAGCGATTTCGGTGCCAACATGCAAATAGCAAAAATACACCTTGTGGCGATCGTCATACCAATCCAAGATCTTGGCGGTACTCTGCCACCAACAGCTCCGCTGTCCTGGAGCTAGCCGTGTATTCCACAAGGTAGTATCCCGCACCCCCTCAAACTGCTGACAGGGCAATTTAGTCGCATCGGCACAATGAGTCGGACAATCTGGCACATCATGCGGACAAGTCAACAACCGCAGCAAATTGAGATTGTCAATACTCCGCGACGAACTCAGATAACCGACGAACGGAATGCCTGCAACTCGCAACTCTTCCCACGCCGCTAAAATCGGATTGAGAATTTGTTCGCGAGCATCGGTCGGTAATTGTTCGAGAAACCAGTAGACTAATGAGCCATCTACCATCGCTAAGGTCGGTACGCGCGGCTGGATGGGGTGCGGATCTGTTGCGACCTTGTCATCAAACCCAAACGGTGGGGCAACCCAGTTACAGCCCAATTCGGCCAAGACTGTCGCTTCCGACACCGCCCGCCGATAACCCAGCCACTCTTCGGTACTAATTCCCCACTGCCGAGAAATATACAAATCTGACTGTTGATAAAAAACTTCGGGAATGCTGTCTAGCAATGGGTGCAAATTTTGCCCATAATGAATCATCACTCTTCCGACATTGATCAGGTAGCAATAGGCAATTTCATGATGACTGGGGGCGATCTGCGAGCCGTCAGTAGCGAGGACGGTTTGTTGAGCTGGTGGCGCGGCAATATCGATGCGGGTATCGAGGGGTTCGACGGGAATGGAGGTATTAAAAAACAGCCGATTGCTCCACTGCTGCTGGATCTGGGCTAGCTCGACTTGGCGATCGATCGCTTGCTGAAGAGATGTCGTGGCTAGTTGCAATCGTTGCTGGTTGGCAGTATTTTCCCGAACTAAATGCTGGCCGATGCCTGGTAATTGTTTGGCAACTTTGTTGATATCTAGCATCTTTCTCAAATAACAAGTGGCTGGTAAGTACCGAGTCGCGATAGAGAATAACTTATCACATAAGCAATTTCTCGATCGACCATCTGCACTTACCAGCCACAATTATTGATGCCTTCGGACTAGTCAACCAGTCAGGAGTCACCAGTCTAATCGACTACCAACCTTTTTCAGATTGAGCCAAGACATAAGAAGCTACATCTTCGATTTGAGCGGCACTGAGTCTACCACCAAAAGCCGGCATGGCATTTTTACCATTAGTTACTTGAGTAGTAATCGCAGCTACCGAGTTCATACCGTATTCTGCCAACGCTTCTTTTTTGAGATTCTTGTTGGCCATGATCACATTGTTACCACCAGCATGACAAGCCGCACAGTTAGCACTAAAGATTTTGGCTCCGTTAGCCACTTCCGCAGCCATAGCTGGCGAGCTAAAAGCGATCGAACACAATGTAAATACTAGGGTAAAAATCGAAATCAGCTTCTTCAAAACGGTTCTCCTCTCTAATCTAAAATTAATAAACCTAAACTATCAACACATTATTGTAACCAAATGCCTGGGTAGTGAGTAGTAAAAGTACTTATCTGTATTGAAAATTTAACAATTTGGCAACTGCCTTAGCAGTTGGTACTTACCTCAACAACTACCCTTTCTGGCTCGATCGATGATTACATCCGTTGCCAAATGCCAGATCTGACCGATCGAGATTTCAGCCACTAGTTACTATCTAACTGTTTTACCACCGCCCCATTGCTCGCCCACGATTTTGGGCTGCATCAGGATATGTCCGGCGATCGCATACATATCATTCTCAGAGAGGTTTTTCATCTCTGTGAAAATGTCAGCACTATCCATACTGGGATGCAACTCAGCGATCGGAGTTTCACCATCATAAGTAGTGGGATGATGCATGTAGTCCACCAATGCCACGATATTATCGCGCGAGGGTGTGGCTCCAGATAGATCTACCGGACTCAAACCGACGTTAAAATCAGTTTTGGTGACGCCACCAGCATGACATTGGGCACAAGTGGAAGCAAACAGTTGTCTGCCTTGGTTGACTTGTTTGAGATTGAGGGTGACGGTCTCACCCTGCGAATTTAATTTGACTGTGCGGGTTGCAGCATCGAGTTCGATGGCATTAGCACTGGTAACTAAGGTTTGGAATGCAAACAATATGGTTGCCACAGCCAGCAACAGGAATCGCTTGAACATGATTCTCCCTCGAAAAGATAACTTTAAATTAGATGATAATTACACAACACAGCTAAACTCAAGACCAAAGCCACAGCTATCTTATATTACCCATATCATCTCATTATCTCGGCTCAGAGTTCGCCCTTTCTCCTCATAAAGTAAAGAAAAATTTACAATCAGTGAATAGTGGATAGCGAAAAGTGCGGGAACAGGGGTTTCCCCATGTAGAGCACCTTTTCAAGACAGTGGTTCGTGTATGGTGAAAGACGAGAACGCTTGCGTTCTCAAAATCAAAAATCGATTCTTTCCTCTCCCAAACTATCCACTATCCACTTTTCACTATCCACTAACCTGATGCAACCGAATCAACTGTGCCACGGTCTGCTTGAGCTGGGTGCGGGGCACGATCTTGTCGATAAAACCTCTTTGCAGGGCGTATTCGGAGGTCTGAAAATCGTCGGGTAGCTTTTCGCGCAGGGTTTGTTCGATCACGCGTCTGCCCGCAAATCCGATCGTCGCTTTGGGTTCGGCGAGAATCAGATCGCCGAGCATGGCAAAGCTCGCGATCACGCCGCCAGTAGTGGGATTGGTGAGGATCGGTAGATAGAGCAAGCGGGCTTCGCGGTGACGTTCGAGGGCACCAGAGATTTTGGCCATCTGCATCAGACTGAGCATCCCTTCTTGCATTCTGGCACCGCCCGAAGCACAGACGATCGCGACGGTCATCCGGTGGGCAGTGGCATACTCGATCGCGCGCGTTAGTTTCTCACCGACGACAGATCCCATACTCCCACCCATAAATTGGAAGTCCATCACCCCCAAGGCCATTGGCAATCCTTCAATTTTGCCCGATCCGGTGAGGACGGCATCGATCAAGCCAGTTTTGGCTTGAGTGTCGCGCAACCTGTCGCTATAACCTTTGAGATCTCGAAATTTCAACGGATCGGTCGGCTGGAGCCTTTCGTCCATGGGCAGCCAGGTATTCGCATCGATCAGTTGCGCGATCCGTTCGTGACAAGATACGCGCTTATGGTGTCCGCATTCGAGGCAGACCATTTGATTGGCTGTCAGTTCTTTGGTATAGGCAATCGCGTTACATTTTTCGCACTTCGTCCACAATCCATCAGCAATCTCCCGCTCCTGTTGCTGCTGAATGCTGGGGCTAGTTTTCTGACGATCGGCAAACCAATCAAAAAGGGACTGAATTTGGGGCATATAATAGCGATCGGTAAACAGTTGTCAGCAAATTATGATGCAGACTGATTCCCATCTATTATCTCGTGTTTGGGGGAGATTTATCATCAGGTTTAGCGATAACTAACTCAGGAGATCGATCGAGTGGATGTTGCGGTTCCAGTTGTAGTACCAACCCGATCGATTTCACCGACTTGATCGGGTCTGCCGAACTTGCTTAGATCCGGCGACGATCTTGACTGTAGCATTGAGCTAGAATTCATATATAGTGCATCCTCATCTATACACAGCCATGAGCTATTGCCTCAACCCCAATTGTCCTGCGCCCCAGAATCATCATGAGGAAAAAATTTGCAAAGCTTGTCGCAGCCAATTACTCCTGAAAGGTCGCTATCGAGCATTAAGCTTTCTGGATAGTGGCGGGATGAGTCGCAACTTTTTGGCAGTCGATACCGACATGCCAGAAGAAAAACGCTGCGTGATCAAGCAGTTTTTCCCAGCACCACAAGTATTAGACGATCCCGAAGCTTTTGAAAAATCGATCGAATTGTTTCAACGGGAAGGGGCGCAGTTAGACAGGTTGGGTGTTGAATCTACACATATCCCCCAATTGTTCGCTTATTTGGAGCAAGAGCGGCGATTTTATCTGATCCAAGAGTTTATCGACGGCCAAAATTTGCTCAAGGAGCTAGACGAACATGGGGCGTATTCAGAGGCCAAAATCCGGCAGCTATTGGACGATCTATTACCAATTCTCAAATTCGTCCACGATCGCGGGACGATCCATCGCGATATCAAGCCGGAAAATATCATGCGGCGCAAAAATGGCGAATTGGTAGTGATCGACTTTGGCATGTCCAAACATCTCAATAGTACGGTAATGTCGCGAGGGACGACTGGCGGCACGATGGGCTATGCGCCACCCGAACAGATTCGAGCGGGAGTTGCCTATCCAGCCAGCGATATCTACGCGCTAGGGGCGACCTGCATCCATTTGCTGACCGATATCAATCCCGATCGGTTGTATGATTTCATGAGCAATAAATGGACGTGGCGGCAGGAATTAGCCAAACAAGAACGCCAGATTGACGACGAGCAACTGGCAACAGCGATCGATCGAATGGTGATGAATGAAGTTCAGGATCGCCATCAATCGATTTCGTGCATTATTGAGGCATTAGCGGCTCCGCCAGTCAATAATTGGCGATTGAAAGCGATGGCTGGTACCGCCATCGCTATGCTCCTAACTACAGGTATGGTCGCCTATGCCAATCAAGACCAAATTGCATGTCAACTTGGCGGACACAATCGCATTTGTCCGCTACCATTAGCCAAGATCGAGCCGCCGCAATCGCCTCAAAAAATTGGTGATGTCCTCTACTATCCGTATCTAACGGCCAAAGACCGTCGTGGCAATTCGGCTGAGATTAATATGGCAGTATTGAGCGATCGCTATGAATGGCAATTGGCTTCCGATAGTCAAGTCAAACTCAAGGGCACAACCACATCCTTGCCACTTTCCGTGCTCAAACAGGAATTGGAAAAGCAAGGGATCTTTAAAATTATGGATAATCCCAACCGGATTGTTGCTCTCGGCACGGCATCTTGTGAAGGCAGCAGCGCAGAGGAAGAATTACGCGCATTCAATCGCGCCAAAACAATTCAAGACCAACTTGTCAAGCAATTATTTGCAGTGAAAGAGTACCCCGTGCTCAATCTCGGTCAATTTAAACGCGATAATTGTCAGCGCAATGCTCAAGGAAACTCGCTCCAACGCCGATTGGTAATTGTAGGAATGCGCAAAGAAACAGCAGGGTTGGAAGTGAAAGCAGCACTATATCAAAGATTGGCTAAGACAATTAAAGATCTGAATCTCAATGATTATTCGCAGGGGACTGAAGACAAGTTTGAATTGAAAAAACCATAGCTCAATCTTGATATCAAATGAATGACCTTGCAAACCGATTGTCATGGTAACTTTATGTAGTAAAATACAACTATAATCTTAGAGTTCCTAACTGCTTGTGGCGACACTATCTCCAGACACTTCAGCTAGTATTGCTCTGGTCAAGGCTCAATGCCTAGCAACGATCGATCTTGCCAGCAAAACTGAATGGAAACTATTTACGAGGTTTGGTGAAATAGAAGAAACATTGGTAGTTCTCTCCGAACTGAAGACTGTTGCAGAAGAAGCAAGTGATGCCTTCACTCGGCTTAGTAGTTTACAATTGAAGGTAGCAACTGCCAAACCAGATATATCTGCCGCTCTAGCCAGGTTGGTAATGGAGTCTAAAGGACGAATCGAAACTAGAATTCCAGCATGGCAGCGGAGCATCGAAGAAATCCTCTTGACTTGGAGCCTTCCCTAAATGAGTAGTCCACAAATCCCAGATCTTGCCACTCGCATAAGATCGATCGAAAGTCTTCGCCAAACCCGCAGAGAAATCGCCGAATTTAACCAAGAACTAGCCGAAATAGAAGCTCAACTCGATCGAGAGTTATACGCTCAAAAATTAGCACGGATTGGTAAAAGTACGCCAACGAAATAACTCTAAGATCTCTATTATCTATGGACGCTCAAGAACTCCAGACGCAGCTTCTAGCACTACCTATTTCTGAAAAGACCGAAATACTTCAGGTACTTATCCAAAATCTAACTAATTCGGGGACTGGAATTATTAAAAAGCCTGGAGTTGTGGGCGGCGATGCTTGTATTGCTGGCACTAGAATACCTGTCTGGGATCTGGTTGAGTACCGACGGATGGGCGCAAGCGATCTAAAAATCCTTGAAGCATATCCTCAGCTTACTGCAACGGATCTTTATCATGCGTGGGTTTATGCTGATGCGTTCCCTGATGAAATTAACGCAGCGATCGAGGCAAATGAGGCAGCCTATATGATAGCGTCATATGCTGACGAGCAATTTCCGTTACCAGTAGTAACAAGACTAAGGGCAAAGAGTTATGATGTTTTAACTGTACTAGATGCAGGGAATGCAAATCAAGCAAATCGACTAAAATAACATTTAACAACAGTAGTATTCAGACTAGTGATCGATCGCACTCTCATTTTCTCAAGCCATGCAGTCAGACGGATGTTTGCGCGAAGAATATCTGAAGCAGAAGTCGAAATTGCTGTCGATCGAGGCACAATTATTGAATCATATCCAGACGATACTCCATTTGCTAGTTACCTGGTGCTAGATTTTATAGATGCTTGTCCGATTCACGTCGTTTATTCAATTGATGAATCGACAAATGTAATTTACGTTATCACTGCTTACAATCCAGATCCAGCAATCTGGGAAAATAACTTTAGTGTTAGGAAATAAATCGATGAAATGTGTCCTTTGCAAACATGGAACTACTTACACTGGAACTGTTAACGTTACGCTAGAACGGGATAATTGCATTATTGTTCTCAAAGATGTACCTGCTGATATTTGTGAAAATTGCGGTGAGTATTATCTCAGTCAAAGTACAACAGCAGCAGTTCTCGATCGTGCGGAAAGATCGATCGATCGCAATGCCGAAGTTGAAATTCTTCGCTTTGCTGCCTAACTATCGATTATTCTAATTCTAATAATTGAGCCAGTCTATGAGCGGCTTGATGAGAATCGAGAGGCGACCAAACTTCATAAGTTGCGCCAGCTTTTAGAATTGGTTCTTCCTCTTGTGCTAATTGGTATCGTTGAACGTATTTACCTCTTACGCCTCCTTGCATCTGAGCAAAGTCATATTCAGAGCGTAATTCATCTTCTAACTCGTTAATTTCATTGCTCATAACACTATGGGCTATTGTATCAATATTAGATTTCTCGACATTGACCTGCTTTAAATTCAGAGATCGCTTCTTCTGCTAAAGCTTCTAGTTTCCCTTCTGCGATATCTCGTTCTATTTGCTCATCCCAACGCTGGTAATCAACATCAAAGATCCATTTTCTTACAGCTTGGATCGATCGAGTGTTCAGTGTTGGGTAGTTTTCTAAAACCTGCTGTTCTGTCCACCCTTCTGAAAATAGTCCGAGAATGAATTCAACGGATAGCCGAGTTCCTTTGATTACAGGCTTTCCAATCAGAATTTTGGGATCTGAATGAATATATGTTTTCCAGTCCATGATTTAGTTATCCTCTGGGGCTTTTGTCTATTATCCTTGATTGGCTTGGGTTATTGCGATGCGATCGATCGAATCCCCAGCTTATCCTAAGCCACATCACGAGATCGAATCTCAAGCATCTGAAGACTCGATCGAACAACTAACCGATCGATCGAATCCCAAGACTATCCCAATCTATATACTGAGATAGAGCCTCAATAATCTGGGGAATCAATTGAATAACTGACACTGCAAATAGATCGAGTAAAATACTTGAAGTGATTCTCCGGTATTAATGTCGCAAAATTTCTTACATGGTTTTTAAGACTGAAACAGCTTGTGGGAGCTATTATGTGATAAAATAGGACAAACGATCTATACTTGGGCACAACAAATAACGTGTTACATCGTCAAAAAGCTCTACTAATGATTCTTCAGCAAGTTGGATCTACTGCATCCAACTTGCAAATGATGAAGTGGG
>NZ_JANNDR010000522.1:0-8017 GCF_031378165.1 Chamaesiphon sp. OTE_75_metabat_556 | reverse complement strand
GAACTCAAAAAGATTAGCGGTGCTGATAAAGAAGATGTTACTGTTTTTCGTGGCGTCACTCTCGATCGGTATGCCGAAGTTATCAATCGTACGGCCAAAACTTCCAGTCGCAAAATTGCCGTTCTCTACGCTCAAGGTAATATCGTCAGTGGTGAAGGCGGCGTCGGCCAAATTGGGGGCGATAGTTTAGCGCGTCAACTGCGTGAATTGCGAGTAGATAAAGATGTCAAAGCTGTCGTTTTGCGTGTCAATAGTCCGGGTGGTAGTGCCTTAGCTTCCGATATCATTCAACGGGAAGTCAGACTATTGCAAAAACAAAAACCCGTAGTCGTTTCGATGGGCGATGTGGCCGCATCTGGCGGTTATGCGATTTCGACTTATTCCAATAAAATCTTTGCCGAACCGAATACCATTACCGGATCGATCGGTGTGTTTAGTATGAATTTTAACTATCAAAAACTAGCGAATAATAATGGTGTAACTTGGGACGTTGTCAAGACCTCAAAATTAGCCGATAGTATGACGATCGCGCGGCCGCGTACGACGCAAGAATTAGCGATCTCCCAACAGATGGTTAATGATATTTATGATGACTTTATCAGCAAAGTTTCCGAATCGCGAAAATTACCAAAACAGCAAGTTGCCGAAATTGCTCAGGGTCGAGTTTGGTCGGGAACTGATGCGAAAAAGATCGGCTTGGTCGATGATATCGGTGGCCTCAATGACGCGATCGTCTATGCTGCCCAAACTGCCAAACTCGGTCGGGATTGGGAATTAGAAGAATATCCAGTCGTGGAAGGCTGGGAAGAAAAACTGCTCAAACAATTTGCTGATGGCAAAGAAGTGCGTTCGCTTGAAAGTCAAGACCCCCTCACCACGGAATTACTCAAAATCAAAACCGAACTCAGTGTGTTGCAAAGTTTCAACGATCCCCATGGTGTCTATGTCAGATTACCACTGAATTTTAAGATCGATTAGTGTGTTATCATGTCGGGTGTTTTGGGTGCTGCCAATCTTTTGGAGCAGCTCAAAAATCGATAGAATACTACTAAGCAGATCTGCTGTTGTCAGGAATATAAACACACAATTTATTCAATGTAAGCCTAGTCAATCTGCCGATGCTGTTCACTTAACGGGTGATAAGTTCGGCAACTATTGTTATGCAAGATCGGGTTGGAAAATACTCTAAAATCTTGCTGCAAAGCAGCATCAACTCGTCGATCGACCGTTAGCTAGATAGTCACCAGGGAGTGGATTTGGGCGATTAAACACATCGGCAGCAATCTTAAAAGTATTCACCCTGCATAATTCCATCCTATCTGCCCAATTGAAAAGATAAGCAAGCAAAATAGCTGATTGAGATCTATGAAGTAAGCAGTACGATGAAAACTACTGCTACCTGTTCAGTCTGGCTGCTCTCCCTCAGTCTGACTGGTGGCGCAGCTCTAACTTTCAACCTTCTAGATTAATCGACGATCGAGGTAAATCGATCGGTAGCAATACGGGCAGTGTGGAGATTGTTTACACGCTGGGCGTAAATTTTGTGCGGAAATTTCTTTGGATGTCAAGCAAGGGAATATTTCGGCGGTCGTGACGGTTAAAGCGGAATAATAACTACGAATTTTAAGAGATCGATCCTCATTTGGAGATTTTCTTTAATTCACTTTATTGTACCCCTATTTCCCTAAACGCTATCAACTTCTAGAAGTACCCAGAACATCACAACCAAACTATTTCAATTACCACACTAACAGGAGCAATCGGTTGGAAACATCTCAGCGAATATTAACGCCTTTCCAGCATCGATATCTGCAAGGAAAGTTGCAGGAGTCGGATCTAAACCCACAACTGCGTCAGCGGATTGAAATTATGCTGCTAGCTGACGCAGGCAAAACCCAAGGTGAAATTTGTCGGCAGCTAGGATGCTCTACCGCCACCGCTGGCCGCTGGATGCTCTATGCCAAAGCCCAAATGGCGCACCAGTATATTGACATCCCCACCGGGCGACCCAGAACTATCACCGAACAGTATTTGCAGCGATTGCAGGAATTAGTGCAATCTAGCCCTGCCGAGCAAGGCTATGCTTTCCGACGCTGGACAGCAAGCTGGCTGAGCAAACACCTAGCCAAAGAACTCGGAATTACTGTCAGCGATCGACATATTAGTCGGTTGCTCAGAGAATTAGGTCTGTCCACACTGCCCCAGCCAGCGGTTCCGGCACCAGAAATTAGCGGCTCCAAAATCATCATCGGCAATCTGGTGGACGCATCCCAGCCAGATTGATCGCCGATCTAATCCCTGCTGCTCTTAGCTATCGATCTATCTGAACATTATCATGACCAACGCGCTCCTCCAGTCCATTTTAGAGCAAGCCTTAGGGCATTCTTTGACCGATCCCGAATTTCGACAATGCCTCCAGCAGATGCAAATTCTCAATCCCCAGGTTGGTAAACTCTGGCCGCAGCAAAACTGCCCGCCCGGACTGTATTTTATTCGATCGGGCAAAGTGCGGTTTTTAGATCGCAGTAATGAACTAATCGCTACTTATATAGCTGGCGATGCCTGGGGAGAATTCACCTTATTTCCAGACCTCAATCAGCCTGATGTCATCCGAGCCGGAGCCAATCTGCAACTAGATTTTTTGCCTCAGCAAGCTCTAGTCCCCCTGATCGATCGCTATCCACAGATCTCAGCATATTTGCAACAACAGGCCACCACCAAATCAATCCATTCCATTCCCGATCATCGCCCAGCAACTCCTGCTTCCCCAGTTGTAGCCCCATCACCACCAAGAACAAAAATTGATGCGATCTTCCCCATCCCCAGCACCCGCCGCCTGGGAAATTGGTGGAAAAAAGTTACGCGCCGCTATCCATTTTTCGCCCAACTCAGTTCTTCAGACTGCGGAGCCGCTTGTTTGGTGATGATTTCCCGCTACTGGGGCAAGAATTTTAGTGTTAACCGGATTCGAGATATCGCCAATGTCGATCGCAATGGGGCATCGTTACGGGGGTTATCTACTGCTGCCGAAAGTCTAGGATTTACGACCCGTCCAGTCAAGTCCAATCTAGAACAATTGGCACTCCAGAGCTTGCCGACCATTGTCCATTGGGAAGGGAAACACTATATTGTCGTTTATGAAATCACCCACAAACATGTCGTCGTCGCCGATCCAGCGATCGGACAACGCACTCTCACCCACCCGCAATTCCTCAAAGACTGGACAGGTTATGCCCTCATCCTTCAGCCCACGGCGGCCTTTCATCATCAGCAAGAACATCAAACTTCGTTCTGGCAATTTTTTGAACTGATGAAACCCCACCAAATGGTGATGCTAGAAGTGTTTATCGCGTCTTTATTTATCCAAATTTTCGGCTTGGTCACACCACTGTTTACCCAACTGATTCTCGATCGAGTGGTGGTACAGCGATCAGAACTAACTTTGACGGCGGTTGGTTTTGGGCTATTGATTTTCAGTCTGTTTCGAGTGGCCATGATCGGGTTACGGCAATATTTGTTAGACCATACTGCCAATCGCTTAGATTTAGCATTGATTGTGGGCTTTATTCGCCATACGCTCCGGCTACCGCTCGATTTCTTTGAGTCGCGGTATGTGGGTGATATTATTTCGCGGGTGCAGGAGAATCGCAAGATTCAACGGTTCTTATCCGGGGAAGCGTTATCGATTTTATTAGACTTGATTACGGTTTTTATCTATGTTGGGTTGATGTTTTGGTATAGCTGGTCGATGGCCTTGCTGGCACTAGTAGTTGTTCCGCCCTTTCTGCTACTGGCCGTGGTCTCAACGCCATTCCTTCAGCGCATCTCTCGCGAAATTTTCAACGCCCATGCCAAAGAAAGTAGTTATCTGATTGAAGCTTTAACCGGAGTCCGCACGGTGAAAGCAGTTGCCGTTGAGCAATCCGTGCGTTGGCATTGGGAAGGCTTACTTCAAACAGCCATTAAAACTAATTTTTCTGGGCAAATTATCAATAATCGGCTCCAGATTTTTAGTAATACGATCGAAGCAACCGTTACGACGGCTTTACTCTGGTACGGTGCCTACCTAGTCATCCACGATCAGTTGACGATCGGGCAATTGGTGGCTTTCAACATGCTATTGGGCAATGTGATTCGGCCTTTTCAACGTCTAACGGTGCTGTGGAATCAGTTGCAAGAGATTGTGATTTCGGTAGAACGGATTAATGATGTGCTGGAGGCCAAACCCGAAGAAGATCTGCAACTCCAATCTCGCCAATCGTTGCCGCTGCTGCAAGGGGATATTCGGTTTGAGAACGTCACCTTTCGCTACCATCCTGAGAGCGATCGCAATATCCTCGAAAACCTAAATTTTCATATTCAGCCCGGTCAAATGGTGGCATTGGTGGGGCGCAGTGGTTCGGGGAAGACAACTATCTCTAAACTGGTGCTGGGTTTATATCCGGCCACCGATGGCAAAATCTCGATCGACAACCAAGAAATCTCCAGTCTATCTTTGCATTCGCTGCGCCGACAGGTCGGAGTTGTTGACCAAGATACTTTTCTGTTTGGTAGCACCATCCGCGAAAATATCAGCCTGGGACAGCCCGATGCCACCCTATCAGAAGTAATGACAGCAGCACATTTAGCTGGAGCTGATGAGTTTATTAAGCAATTGCCGATGGGTTATGAAACCCAGATTGGCGAAGGGGGCGGACTCTTATCTGGGGGGCAACGGCAGCGATTGGCGATCGCGCGAGCACTCTTGGGAGATCCCCGATTACTGATTATGGATGAAGCTACCAGTCACCTCGATACAGAGTCAGAACGGATTATTCAAAATAACCTGAGTAAAATCCTGCGCGGGCGCACTTCGTTGGTGATTGCCCATCGGCTTTCGACGATCCGCAATGCCGATTTAATTCTGGTTTTAGATCGCGGCATTTTGTCGGAAAGCGGTACTCACGATCAGCTAATGGCTCAACGCGGTAAATACTTCTATCTCAATCAGCAACAACTGGCAGTAGTGAACTAGAAGGCACAGCTCGTTCCACGAACTCTTAAATCTCGCTACCTCATCTAAATCCCATGAGTAACTTAGACATCAATCACTCAAAATTGCATCCAGTCGATCGACCGGAACCAGCCCAGATCGAGCCAAATAACCCGGTTTGGTCCGATGGCACCCAGGAACAATTGGATAGCCTCCCACAAGTCTGGACGCGCGGTTTGCTCTATTTCTTAGTCATATTTGCAGCGATCGTCTTACCCTGGGCAGTATTGGCTAAAGTCGATGAAACCGGCGTCGCTAGAGGCCGCCTAGAGCCGAGCGGCGCAACAATTCGCCTCGATGCGCCGACTGCTGGCACAGTCGCTGCTGTCCGTGTCAAAGCAGGCCAGCAGGTGAAGAAAGGGCAAGTGCTATTAGAACTAGAATCCGATTTACTCCGCGCCGATTTGCAGCAAGGCCAAACCAAACTGGAGGGGCAAAAAAATCGATTGGTACAACTACAGCAAGGCCGTAACCAGCTATTAACGGCTGTCACGACTCAGCAACAACAAAATCAAGCCCAAGCTACTGAAAAAAGTGCTCAATTAGATCAGGCGCGACAGTCTTTGAGTGCCAACAAAACCACCACCCCGTTTTTGGTGTCGGAAAAGCGAGCACAGGTTAACCAAGCGAAACAAGCTTTAAACTCCGCTAAAACTGCTTTGATCTTGGCTGAGAATACAGTTCAAAACGATCTGGCAGAAGTAAAGCGTTATCGTCTGCTCTGGCAGCAAGGCGCAATTGCGGAAATTAAGTTAGTGGAGGTGAATGGGATCGCGGCGAAAAGTCAGCAGTTGCGATCGCAAGCCCAAGCCCAAATTGACTTGACAAAGGAGCGTCTGCAAGAGCAAGAGCAGAGCTATCAGAAGTTGTTGCAACAGAGTCAATCCGATCGCAAGCAGTGGGAGTATAAGTTGCGCGAACAGGAGGGGAATCAACAGAGTTTGCGCCGGTCGGGGGAGCTGGCGGTGCTCAAAGGTCAGGAACAACTCAAAGAGTTGGATCGGCAAATTGCTAGTCTTCAGACCGAGATTGCCCAAAGCCAGAGCCAGATTCAATCGCTGCAACGGCAAATCGCGCAGAAGGTGGTGCGATCGCCTGCCAATGGCACGATTTTTCAATTTCCCACTACCAAGCCCAAAGCTTACTTGCAGACCGGGCAGTTAGTGGCGCAGATTGCCCCCCAAGGTTCTAAGTTGGTGCTCAAAGCCCAAATTCCCAATCAAAATAGTGGTTTTTTGCAAGTGGGGATGCCCGTCAAGCTGAAGTTTGATGCCTATCCTTTTCAGGATTATGGCGTGGTGCCTGGTCATCTGCGGTGGAAATCGCCGGATTCCAAAAAGTTGGAGTCTGGACAGAGCCAAGTGGAAGTGTTCGATCTGGAGATTACGTTGGAGCAGACCACGATCCAGGCTCAGAATCAACGAATTGTGCTGACACCGGGGCAAACAGCGACGGCAGAGGTGGTGGTACGGCAGCGGCGGATTATCGATTTTATTCTCGATCCGTTTACTCAGCTCCAAAAAGGCGGATTGAAACTTTAGTTCCAATCAAACAACTATAAAGTAATTCAGGAGAAACTCATGAACAATATCAGCGCAGCAGAAATCATTCAACAGGTCAAATTCTCTGGACAGATGCCCAAAATTTTGGAAGCGATCGCTACCCGTAACAAAATCACGGCTGCGGCAACATCTGCTGGACTTGAAGTGGACGATAGTGAACTACAAGCGGCTGCCGATCGACTGCGGCTAGCTAACAAACTACATCAAGCTCAGGATACCTATAATTGGTTGCAAAAACAGCACCTAACCCAAGAGGAGTTTGAGGAAATGGTCTATTTTTCAGTGCTATCTGGCAAACTTGCCCAGCATTTATTTGCCGATCGGGTTGAGCCTTATTTTGTGGAGCATCAGCTAGATTACTGGCAAGTAGTTCTCTACGAAGTGATTTTGGAGGATGAAGACCTTGCTCAAGAACTTTACTTCGCCATAATTGAACGAGAAATGTCGTTTTTTGAGGTAGCTCAAAAATATATTAAAGAGACTGAATTGCGCCGTAAGTGTGGCTATCGAGGCTTGCTCAAGCGGACTGATCTCAAACCAGAGATTTCGGCGTCTGTTTTTGCGGCAACTCATCCACAGTTGCTAAAGCCAATCCTGACAGCGAAAGGTGTGCATCTGATTTTAGTAGATGAAATTATTCAACCCGCTCTGAATCCAACTGTGAAGCAAAATATTGTCTTAGAACTATTCTCCAATTGGCTTCAGGCAGAAGTGTGAAATATCAGAGAAGTCGAATGTCAATTTTAGCGACAAAACATATTCATTTGTGTCGATTGTTCTTGCAGGAATCACCTAAAAATGCGTGACTTCTGATTGCAAATTTGATAGATTGTTTTCAGTGAGTTCGAGAGAATTTGCAAAACAAAAACCATATCTAAGGAAAGGCAAAATGTCTAAAATTCAAATTATCGATCTAAATGTCAACTCCGAAGACTTAAGAGATCTCTCTGATGAAGAACTCAATCTCCAAGGCGGGGTTCTTTGTTTCTTAGTTCTCGCATTTGCTGCTGGTTATGGACTCGGCTGTTGCATCCGGTAGAATTTCCTATGGCCAACTCTGGGTTCATTTTTCCAGCAAGAACATCATCACTATCTTGATGATCTCTGTCGATCGTACTTGACGATCTCGATTAAGCTGGATTGCCTTTTTCTCTAATCGCTCACTTATTCAATTTGAATTAAGTGAGCGATTTCCCCAGCCTCAAAAAATAACTCCAGGAGATGCTAAGTATGTCTTTAGAAAATGTTGCAGCATTTTATGAAAAATTAGGCCAAGACAGAGATTTCTGTCAGCAAATCAAACAGGCTGCTAGCGAATCAGAAAAATGGCAAACGATCCGAGATGCTGGTTTTGACTTTTCACCAGCAGAGTATGCCCAATTTACGGCTCAAAATTTTGACCTCAACGAAAGTGAGATTCAAG
>NZ_JANNDR010000388.1:0-16246 GCF_031378165.1 Chamaesiphon sp. OTE_75_metabat_556 | reverse complement strand
ATTAATTAACTTTCTAATTCAGGAGCGAATACAATCCCTTCAAATACTTGCTCGATCGAGAAAGTTAAATTAATACTTTTTAGCTCCACAATGTCTCCAGCTACATACCTGGTAATTTCCCATTTACCCCGATCGTTCTTGCTGTAAAGCGCGATCTCAACTTGATCGGTATCCACCAAAACATAATCTTGTAGAATATCCGATCGTCGATATAGATTAAACTTTTCCCAACGATCGTAAGCCTTCGTACTCGGCGATAATACCTCCACAATCGTACAAGGATGAGAGATGAATTTAGTTGCAGATCGATCGCGTTCATCACAGGTAACACTGATATCTGGATAAACATAGTCATTAGATTCAGCAATCTGTACCTTGGCATCAGAATTCAGTACTCGACAGCCACTACCCCCCAGATGAGTTTTCAACAGGTAATAGAAATTTCCGCCAATCTCGCTATGATTGAGCGTCCCACCAGTCATCGCATAGATCTCGCCATCGATATATTCATACCGAAGTTCCTGCTGTTCTTCCCACTCTAGATATTCTGCGGGAGTAAGTTTGGGAAAATGTTCTCGTGCCGCAATCATTAGCGATCTCCTGAGCTAGCCGATCATAAAATCATACCACTATCGATCAAATCGATCGACCTTAACCCGATTGCTACAATTATAGATAATTCTCGTTAGCGCAGCGTCTCCTGCGGAGAATCGTTCAGATCCCCAAACAATACAAATTACCATCGAAGTACCCGATCTCCTTGGCGAACAACTGAAACAATTGGGAGATCGCCTTCCTGAAGCACTCGATCGCAAGGAACCTATACCTGTAATTACTGTACTTGAGCTAGATTTTTTGCTAATCGATCTCGATAAATAGCTTCCAACTTCAACCAAAAATTCGCAGTACTGCCTAATATCTCCGCCAATTTATGTGCAGTCTCTACCGAAATTTCTATTTCACCTTCAATTAACTGACATACTTGTGCTTCTGGATAGCCCAATCGATCGGCTAGTTGAGTTTGCGTCCAATCCCGCTCCTCTAATAGATCGGCAATAGTCTCACCAGGCGGTGAAACCCAGTCTGGAGTGAAAGGATGTGCTGTTTTAGTCATGATAATCACCTATAAAAACAATCTTTATTTGTGTAACTTTCGACCAATCGATCGCGCCATTCTCGTCTAGAGTAACTGGCTCGTTAGCTGGTTCAAACACCAGCCGTCTTCCACCTTCAAGATCTAAGGCAAACTGTCCCAATAGATCGCCTTTGAGAGGATGAGGTCTTCCAGCAACTATATCTGTGACTACTTCTGCTGCCATTAGGTTAGCTAGCCTAACTCTCAGTTTACGCGCACAAGGTTGCCCAAGTTTTCTTTGAGCGATTCTTTCTTGCTCGCAAAGCTCCTGAAGCTTGCCATCAGCAAAAGTGATTTCCATGTCCTGCTGTTATTATAATTCCACAACTGGAAACGAGAACTGCTCGTCTGCATAAAACCTTACCATCGATTTGGCTATCTCATTCCGATCGACCATAGCCAGATTGCTACAATTAGAGATAATTCTCGATCGATCGGCGATCGCCAGCATGAGTGGAATTAGTAGTATTAATTAAGTTCTCAGATCGGATGTTAGTGGCAACCGCACGGTAAATGTAGTGCCACTTTGGGGTAAATGCTGGTGGCGATCTTCCAGTTGACTCTTGACATGGATGCTGCCTTGATGTGCGGTAACGATCGCGCGGACGATCGCCAAACCTAAGCCCGTGCCACCCTGAGCGCGAGATCGATCCGATCGAACGCGATAAAAGCGATCGAAAATATGGGGGAGATCTGCACTCGCAATCCCCACACCATTATCTCGAACCGTGACGATCGCCTGACGATCGGCACAGTCTAGTCCAATGATGACAACTCCCGCAGCCGGAGTGTATTGAATGGCATTGGTAATCAAATTGGCGATCGCTCGATACAGCCTGTCGCGATCGCCGTTGACGTAGAGTGGCTTGTCGGTGGCGATTTCCAAGCGAAGATCGATCTTGTTGGTGAAAGCGAGTGGAGCTAACTCTTCCTCTAAATCGCTGACTAGCTCGTTGAGACAGCATGGTTGCGATTTCAATGCTAATTGGTTGGCTTCCAACCGCGATAGCCATAGCAAATCTTCAGCGAGACGGGTGAGATAACCAACTTGACGTTGGGCGATTTCGAGATTGTTACGCGCTTCGGGATCGATGATGGCTGCTTCGAGCGTACTATCAACCGCAATCCGCACGACAGCCAGGGGCGTGCGGAGTTCGTGCGCGGCATCGGCAGTAAATTGTTGGATCTGCTCGTAAGACTGATAAATGGGCTGCATTGCCAAGCCGGAGAGCCACCAACTCGCTCCACCGATGAGTAGCATCGCCAGTGGGATGCCAAAAATCAGCAGTAGATGCAGGCTATGCATATATTCATCTAAGAGATCGAACGATTGGGCGACTTGGAGATAGCCCCAGTGGCGATTATCGATCGTTTTGAGTTGGAGGGTGTGGAGGTGATAACTATCTCCCCGATCTTCGGTAATTGTTTCCCAATGTCCGATCGGGAGTCGATCGGGGAATTTGTATTTGGTAGAGCCAAGGGTGGCGATCGTCCGACCATTGAGGTTTAATAATCTCAGGTAATAACCTTGTTTGTAGACGAGTTTGCCAATTTGGGAATCGGGTTTAATCGGCGAACATTGGTTGCCAATTACGCACAATCCTGGTAATAGCTTCATGGCTACGGGATCGACGATTTCCGGTTGTTGCAAGACGGCTTCGAGGCTATCATGAACTGTGCCAGCGAGGGTATTTAATTCGCGATCGATCGTCCGTGAAAAAGCCCTAATCATCACTACGTGAATCATATATCCACATAGCAAGGCGATCGAGCCAATGACGATCGCATAAAAGCCAGTTAGTTGAATGCGGGTACGTTTGAATAGTCGATTTTGATGCATTTATGCTGGTCTTTATTGATGAGTAGTTATTGCTTAATGGTGAAAGTGAATAGTGAATAGTGAATAGATAAATTTAATTCTGTTATTCGACGATCTGTTCAGACATGTTTATCGATGCTTGGATTAGAGATTTCGGACAAGCCTACCCATCGCTGGAAAAATGCAACTTAATGTACTAGCGAATTTAATCGATAACCAAATCCGCGTACGGTTTCGATGGCATTTTCACAATCAAATTCAGCTAATTTCTTCCGCAATAATCGGATTTGGGCGGCGACGACATTACTGGCGGATTCGGAATCAAAAGCCCAGACGCGATTGCGAATTTGGTCGTGGGTGAGGGTGCGATCGGGATGTTGCATCAGATATTCTAACAATTGAAATTCTTTGGCTGTTAACCCAATCGATCGTTCTGTGCCCTGTGAATTAGCGATCGCAATGGCATTATTATCGTAGTCTAGCCGCAGATTTCCCACTTGCAACTGCTCCGGTTGAAATACTTGCGCGCGACGTTGGAGCGCGCGGAGTCTGGCCAATAGTTCGGCCATCCCAAATGGTTTGACGAGGTAGTCGTCCGCGCCAGCATCCAATCCGGTAATTTTATCTTCCATCCGATCGCGGGCGGTGAGCATCAGGATGGGCAGGGTATAATTTTCAGCACGCAACCGTTGACACAGTTCGATGCCAGAGATTTTGGGCAACATCCAATCGATAATTGCGAGCGAATAGGTGGTACGGTCGTGGGTGAGATATTCCCAGCCAGCTCGACCATCGACGACCCAATCGACAACGTATTGATGATGAGTGAGGCTCTTTTGGACGAGCGCACCGAGATCGGGTTCGTCTTCGATGAGTAAAATTTTCATACTGATATAAGATCGATCATCTCCTAACTAGCTGAAATTGAGATGAAACGATCGAGCGGTGAGATTTCATCTCAATTTCATCTCATCCCGATAAGATAGTAGTAAAACCATAATTACTATTTTAGCCCCGAATTATGAATACTAAAAATCGATTATTTACCCCGATGGCGATCGTGATTGGCACGATCGGAATTGCTTCGGTATCGATCGCTGGTTTGACGATGCATCACAGTCAGAATTCATCGATCGCCCAAAGCTCTGATGTCATGAATAGTGGTGGCATGAACCATGGTGGCATGAACCATGGCGGCATGAATCACAGCATGGATGTCGGCCCTGCTGATGCCAACTACGATCTGCGGTTTATCGATAGTATGGTACCCCACCATCAGGGTGCCTTGGTGATGGCACAAGAAGTACTCCAAAAATCCAAACGCCCCGAATTAATTAAGTTTGCTCAAAACATCATCACCGAGCAGAAAAAAGAGATCGCCCAGATGCAACAATGGCGCAAACAATGGTATCCCAAAGCTGCGGCAACACCCATGATGTGGCACTCAGCTATGAACCATGAAATGGCCATGACCGCCGAGCACAAACAGTCAATGATGATGAGCATGTCGCTCGGTAAAGCTGACGCTGGATTCGACAAGAGATTTCTGGATGCGATGATTCCCCATCATCAAGGTGCAGTCACGATGGCACAAGATTCATTGCAAAAATCCAAACAACCAGGCTTACAAAAATTGGCTCAAAGTATCATCAAGTCTCAACAGTCAGAAATCGATCGCATGACTCAATGGCGACAAAAATGGTACGGAACTAAAAAATAGCCACTCTTTGGTGTGTTACGCTACGATATTCGATCGACTACTCTTTGGTGCGTTACGCTCCGCGATAACACACCCTACGATATTCAATCGACTATTCACTATTCACTGTTCACTCCCAACTCCCAACTCCCAACTAATTCCGAGGTGTCTTATGAATCAACTCGATCTAAGCTCACATCAAATTAAACTCTATCGGATGTCCATGCCGGAACATGAATGTCCGTGGGGATTGAAAGCTGTCAAACTCTTACAAGAACGCGGACTAAGTTTTGAAGATATTAAGTTGCGATCGCGTGAAGAAATAGATAAATTCAAAGAAAAATATCACGTCGCCACCACACCGCAGATCTTCATCGATACCGAACGGATTGGGGGTTATACAGATCTAGCTGAGAGATTGTCAGCAACTCCCGAACAAACCGATACTTCCTACACTCCAGTCATTGCTTTGTTTTCAACAGCAGGATTGATGACGCTGGCTTTATCTCTGAAGATGGCTGGTTTCATGGGAATCTCTTTATCGATGTTGGCGAGTCTGAAACTGATGGATTTGGACTCATTTACGGAGAGTTTTCAGAAGTACGATCTAGTTACTAAGCGATTCAAACATTATGGCAAGATTTATCCTTTTCTAGAACTCGCGATCGGGTTAGGATTCTTATCAGGAATTGCACCATTGTTAACGGGAATTGCTTCAACTACAGTCGGCGTGCTGGGTTCAATCTCGGTATTCAAAGCTGTATATGTCGATAAGATGGCTCTCAATTGTGCTTGCGTGGGTGGCAATTCCAAAGCACCTTTGGGCATAGTAAGTATGACGGAAAATTTGATGATGGCGATAATGGGTGCGATCTTAATTTTTACTAGCATCACTGCTCCAGCCCAAAAACAGTCCCCAGTAGGGGCAATTCATTAATGGCCCCTACTGTCGCCAGCAGCGATGAATCAAAATCGGTAGTCAAAACTGAAGTACAGATGCAAAGATCGATCGTTTCTGTCACCGCCGCCAAAACTAAACTCAAACTTAGTGACGCCAATTATCGCGGGCGACTGGGGCGACTGGGAGATCGAGCCAATGCTGAAGGATAGTGACCGTTACCGCCCCGATCGATCTGATAAAATCTCCGGTAGAGAATTGACGATCGATCTAAAGCTGGCAAATCGGTCGAATCCACCATTGAAATTCAATATTTATTTATAAACTTAACGAATATATTTATTACTGTAGTGTTTTGCGCTCTACGACAACACACACTACAGTATTCTGAAGATAGGACTGCTGTATAATAATCAACTATTCCCTATTACCTATTCCCTAACCCCTAACTCGTGTATTTGAATCGTCTCCATCTGCGTCATTTTCGGAACTATCGGGAACAGGAAGTGATATTTTCTGCGCCTAAAACGATTTTATTGGGTGATAATGCTCAAGGTAAATCTAATCTCTTAGAAGCAGTCGAATTATTATCGACACTCAAGAGTCATCGTGCCACACGCGATCGAGATTTGGTACTCACAGGGGAAACCGAAAGTAAAATTACCGCACAACTAACTCGCAGACATGGCTCGATCGATCTCAATCTTCTGCTCCGAGATAAAGGCCGTAGAACCGCAACTGTCAATCATGAAACGCTCAAACGTCAACTAGATTTTTTAGGGATCTTAAATGCCGTCGAATTTTCGGCTCTCGATCTCGATCTAGTGCGTGGCAATCCCGAAATGCGTAGGCATTGGATCGACTCATTGCTATTTCAAATTGAGCCAGTTTATGCCCATATTTTACACGAATATCAACGGATCTTAAAGCAACGCAATAGTCTCCTCAAACAAGCAGAGCACCGGAGCTTAGATCCGGCAGAATTAGCTGTTTGGAATCATCAATTAATCGTCGCTGGAACGAAAGTA
The DNA here is from genome assembly GCF_031378165.1 of Chamaesiphon sp. OTE_75_metabat_556. Lineage (NCBI taxonomy): Bacteria > Bacillati > Cyanobacteriota > Cyanophyceae > Gomontiellales > Chamaesiphonaceae > Chamaesiphon > Chamaesiphon sp. OTE_75_metabat_556. The sequence goes on along the minus strand of NZ_JANNDR010000388.1, from coordinate 9,667 downwards.
ATTCGCCGCCGGATGCGGATTATCGACAGACTCGCACCGATCGCCAGCGCATGGCATACTAAAATCAGCAAGCAGACTGAAGCCTTAACGATTACTTATGCCCCAGATATAATTGCCACAGACAATACCGCCGAAGCGATTTATCAAGGATTTACCGAGCGATTGGATCTCCGTCAAGTTGCCGAACAAAGTTTGGGCATGACCCTTGTCGGCCCTCACCGCGATGAAATCGAACTGACGATCGATGATACTCCCGCCAAAGCTTACGGTTCCCAAGGGCAACAACGTACGCTCGTGTTGGCACTGAAATTAGCAGAGCTAGAACTAATCGAACAAATTGTCGGCGAACCCCCGTTATTACTCCTCGATGATGTCTTGGCCGAACTCGATCTAACTCGCCAAAATCAACTACTGAGTGTCATCGAAGATCGGTTTCAAACCTTAATTACAACTACCCATTTAGGTGCATTCGATGCTAAATGGTTGGAATCATCGCAGATTTTACAAGTTCGATCGGGCGAAATTATCCAAGCTTAAATTCTATTATTTCTCTACCCAAATTCTAATTTTCACTCTCCATCCTCCATCCTCTACCCTCTACCCTCTAAAACATGAGTGACGAATTGATAATTCCCCAGCTAATTGTCGGTCTGGGCAATCCTGGTACTAAATATGATCGAACTAGGCATAATGTCGGCTTCGATCTTGTCGATAGTCTTGCCAAACGTTGGCAAATCAATTTAACAGATCGTAAGCAATTTCAAGGTATTTATGGCGAAGGTTTCGGCAGTCACAATGCCAAAATCAGACTATTAAAACCGCAAACTTTCATGAATTTATCGGGTCAATCCGTCCGCGCAACGATCGATTGGTTTAAGCTCACTCCCCCATCGGTGCTAGTCGTCTATGACGATCTCGATTTACCACTGGGCAAAATTAGATTGCGACGATCTGGTTCGGCTGGCGGACACAATGGGATGAAATCGATTATCTCCCATTTAGGCACTCAAGATTTCCCCAGAGTCAGAATTGGGATTGGTAAAAGTGCTGGTGAGAAAGATACAATTTCCCACGTTTTAGGTAAATTTTCAGTCGTCGAAACCCCAATTGTGAGTGAAGTTATTCAGCTCGTAAATGACTCGATCGAGCTGAGTCTTAAAAAAGGCGTCGAACAAGCAATGAGCCTTTATAATAGTCGCTCGATCCCCGTGCCAGAAATTGTGGAATAATTGACTGGATTTTGCCAACAAACCGATCGAAATTAGCAATTGATTAGAAACTGCAACTATCTAACTCCCGATCATTGCAGCCCAAGTTAATTATTGAATCGCCGAACAACGCAAGCAGCCGTAAAATTAATCGATCAATCGATCGACGGCGGAGACATTCACCTTTTGCGGATTGCGATCGGTATCAGTTAAATGAGAGATACCTTGGAGAGAGCGATCTTTAGGCTTACGCACCTGCGTAGCTCGGACGTTCGCTTGCTGATGACCCCGTTTGACTTTGGCTGGGGATAAAGCTTTGGGGCGGATATTTGCGAGTACGGCATCGAGTGGCGTCGCCGAGACACTATGATATTTTAGAGTTTTCTCGGTGGGCTGACTGGTGACAACACTCGCGAGCGGATTTGGTTTGGCTAGTGCTGGAGCCATCAGCCCAAATACGATAGTAGATAAAGAGATCGCGCTCCATAAGCGTTGGTGTCGGTCGTACATTAAGAAAACCCCAATAACTAGTTACTGCTAACTTACCCATAACGATCGCCGGAACGATCGCCACTATTAAATCATTAAATTGGCAAGATCGCACCAGTCGATCGGTTAGTCATCAAAAAAATTCCCACGTAGTGACTAAGAATGTTAGGATCGCAAACAGCAAGAGAAGAAGTGAAGAAAAAAAGGACAACCTAATGGCAGAGATAAATAAGTCAATATCCTTTGACGGTAGGGATATTCGACTTAAGGTTGGAGTATTCGCACCCCAAGCTGGTGGTTGCGTCTTAATCGAATCTGGCGATACCAGCGTATTAGTTACCGCCACCCGTGCGAAAGGACGAGAAGGAATTGATTTCCTACCGTTGCTTGTAGATTATGAAGAACGGATTTACGCCGCCGGGCGCATTCCGGGTGGATTCCTCCGTCGTGAAGGCCGCGCCCCCGAAAAAGTGACATTGATCAGTCGCCTGATCGATCGACCGATGCGACCATTATTCCCCGACTGGTTGCGCGATGATATCCAAATCGTCGCGACAACTATGTCCCTAGACGAGTTAGTCCCCCCAGACGTCCTGGCAGTGACTGGAGCATCGATCGCAACGCTATTGGCACAACTCCCCTTTAATGGCCCGATGGCGGCAGTCCGTGTCGGTTTGGTCGGCGATGATTTTATTATCAATCCCACCTACCGCGAAATCCAAATCGGCGATCTCGATTTAGTCGTCGCGGGTACTCCCGATGGCGTGATCATGGTCGAAGCTGGTGCCAATCAGTTGCCCGAACAAGATATCATCGAAGCGATCGATTTTGGCTACGAAGCCGTGCAGGAGCTAATTACCGCCCAGCGGGAATTACTTGCAGAATTGGGCATCTCGATCGTCCAGGCTGAGAAACCAGCGACTGATTCTACCTTAGAAAGCTTCTTAAGCGATCGCACCACCGAAAGCATCAAAGTTATTCTCGGTAAATACGAGCCAAGCAAAGCAATTCGCGATGCCGAACTCGATGAAGTCAAAGCCAAAGCAGTAGCCGAAATCGCGAGTTTACCAGAAACCGATCCGATTCAAGTTGCCGCAGCTAGCGATAGTAAAGCAGTCGGTACCCTGTTCAAAAGCATCACCAAAAAAATGATGCGCCAGCAGGTAATTGAGACTGGGCGACGGGTTGATGGTCGCACACTCGATCAAGTACGGCCGATTTCCTGTTTCGTCGGAGTTCTACCCAAACGCGTTCACGGTACGGGCTTATTCAATCGCGGCCTGACTCAAGTTATGTCGGCTTGTACCCTCGGTACCCCTGGTGACGCTCAGGATCTCGGCGACGATCTCAACCCCGAAAATACCAAACGGTATATTCACCACTACAACTTCCCCCCTTACTCCGTCGGCGAAACTAAACCCATGCGTGCCCCTGGACGGCGCGAAATCGGTCATGGTGCCCTCGCCGAACGCGCTCTACTCCCCGTCCTCCCCACGAAAGATGAGTTTCCCTACGTCCTCAGAGTCGTATCCGAAATTCTCTCTTCCAACGGTTCGACCTCGATGGGTTCGGTCTGCGGTTCGACTCTCGCCTTGATGGATGCGGGCGTACCGATTACCAAACCCGTCAGTGGTGCGGCAATGGGACTAATTAAAGAAGGTGAAGAAGTTCGCATTCTCACCGATATTCAAGGGATTGAAGATTTCCTCGGCGACATGGACTTCAAGGTTGCGGGTACCGATACCGGCATTACTGCCCTGCAAATGGACATGAAAATCAGCGGTTTACCGATGGTCACGATCGCGGAAGCCATTAACAAAGCCCGTCCCGCCCGCTTACACATTCTAGAGAAAATGTTAGCCGCGATCGACAAACCCCGCGAAGAACTCTCTCCCTATGCCCCACGACTACTCACCTTCAAAATCGAGCCAGAGTTAATCGGCTTAGTGATCGGCCCTGGTGGTAAAACCATCAAAGGGATTACCGAAGAAACCGGAGCCAAAATCGATATCGATGATGATGGTACCGTAACCGTCTCGGCGATCGATAATGAGAAAGCCAAACGTGCGATCCAAATCGTCCAAGGCTTAACTCGCCGCCTCAACGAAGGTGATATCTACGCCGGCCGCGTGACGCGGATTATCCCCATTGGTGCCTTCGTGGAGCTGCTACCGGGCAAAGAAGGGATGATCCATATCTCCCAACTCGCCGATTATCGGGTCGGGAAGGTTGTTGATGAAGTCGGCGTTGGCGATGTAGTGATCGTCAAGGTTCGCGACATCGACAACAAAGGCCGCGTCAATCTGACCCGTCTGGGCATTCATCCCGATGAAGCTGCGGCAGCGAGAAAAGGTTAACTCGTAGGTTGGGTAGAGCAAAGCGAAACCCAATACACCCACCAATTGATTCTTTGTGGAGATCTATCTCTCCAAAAACCCCTTAAAAAGCCGATTCGCTTTTTAAGGGGTTTTGAATAGGGTTCGTAGGTTGGATAGAACAGAACGAGACCCAATAATCCCACCGATTGCTTATGCAGATGTTGGGTTTCACATTCGTTCTACCCAACCTACAGATGGCTGCCTTCGCAGAGGAGGGGACTAATATCATGACTAAATTGAAAAATCCCCTCTTGGGAGGGGTGCCCGAAGGGTGGGGTGGGTAGATCTCCGCAGTAATCCAACCTAATCGAATTTTTTGTGTAACGATACCAGCCTGACAGAATCGTCAGGCTGGTATTTTTAGTGGAATATACGGTTGCTTGAATAGATGATTGGTGGCATAGCCGATAAACATTAATTTGAACTGAAGTTTGATTCGTATCTGCCCATCAATTAATTAGAAAACAATCCTATGTTCCAACATATATCCGAAGTTTACCAAATCCTATCGTTAGCAAAAATTACTCTTGAGATAATCAAGCTACTAATGGAAATTAGGAAAAATAATCGTATCAAATAATAGTAGATCGATTGAGCAGCGATAGTAACTAGACGCAACACTATTTCTGCTTGATAGGTTGTCGCCTTGTATTTATGGTTACTCTGCTGCCACCCAAACAACAACTGTCTACCTTCTTCTCCAGTTTTGTCACCACCGATCTCAACTGATTCGATCGAGTCTGAATCTAACTCTCTCAGATATTCCTTCAAAATGCCACCAGTAGAAATTGCCCGCATATTGTGAAGTTGCTGCGTTAGCTCCAAAAACCACTCCCGATCCGCCACCATATCGCTTTCCTTCGTGCAGTATTTCAGTAATTCAGGAATTAGCACAGAAGGGTTTAGATCCTTCTTCACAGCCCGAATATCAATGATGGGGTTATAGTCCAATCGTAGACAGTCTCGCCACTGCTCAACCCATTCAGACTGTTTGATATAGCCATGACTAAAATAACTAGCCCGAACCATCAACAGGCAGTGAAAATGTGGGTGAGCAGTTTCATATTTTCCTCTGGTAACTTCCGTAGCTTTTAACCAGCCAATTGCGGGAAACATCTTCCTCCCGACCATTTGCTTGAAACTTTTATTCATCTCAGTTAAAGTATTTCGCAACTCAGTAATGTGGATATTTTTCTGAGTCAGGGTCATAAACAGCCAGCGATGAGTCGGATATTGCTCGACGACCTTTGGCAATACCTGATAAGCTTTTGCTTTCCACCTTAAACTTCTTCGCCACTGGCAAACTGGACAATGCCGCACTCTACAAAATCTTGCCGATCTGAGTTGGAATTTAAGCGCATCACCATCTGCTGCTTTCAAATCAAACTCTAACAATTGGCTACATAAAGCAATTCGCTCGGCATATCGATCAAATTTTGAGCCAGCATAATGCGACATCACCCGATCTGCAAATCGTCGATGCTTTTCCCAGGGTGTATCGTGGAGATTGTCAGGTAGTAATAGTCGATCGATACTGTTGGGCTGACTAGATTGTTCGATCGATGCAGATAGATCGATATTTTCTGTTTTTCTGAAAGTCACTACAAAACTGCGATCGAACTTGTGTACGATATCACAAGCTCAACCACAATCAAAACCCCTTACCTAAAGCCTATACAGAGCAAGCATTATTATTAGCTATTTAATCCCATATCGCATCGATGTCAAAATAGCTAAATTCAACTTTCAGGATCGAAGATTGCATCAAAACCTAGCACGATCCAAACAGCCTTCTCGATTTCGCGCCAGTACTTTTCCTCTAGCGTTCCCAGCTGATTATCGATGCGTCGATCGTCAACAACCCTCATTTGTTCGAGGTGAATCCCTCTACTTTCATCCAACCCATTAGCCGCCGTCGCGACAACATTGACAACAAAAGGGTAAGTTTTTGAGCCTTTTAGCAAAGGTGCGACCATCGTTGTGTTCGATCGAGCGTTGCCGATATCATTTTGAAGAATGACACAGGGTCTTTTTTTGGCGGTTTCACTACCTACTGTCGGGTCTAAATTCACCCACCAGATCTCGCCTCTGCGGTACCGAATCTCGCCATTAGGCATCGATGCCATCTCCTACAGTAACGTTCCACAACTCAATCTCAGATTGATATTCAGGATCGTGTGCTAGTTCATTATATGCATCTGCCAACTCTTGCAAACATCGTCTCTTTTTTTCTTTGGACAATATGTCGTTGATAAATTGGCTGCGATTTTGGCTCGATCGATCTACGAACTTCAAAACTTCTTCATCTAGCGTGATACTCACTTTCGCGGTCATGAGTTATATCCTACTAACTTGTGAGATAAAAATATCCTAACATAATTGCCAGCTCAACTTACGAGGCGTCACCATAAACACAAGCCGATCGCATCTTTTGTGTAAAGATATCCAGCCTGATAACCGTCAGGCTGGTATCTTAGTAACAGGGCACATTGAGATCGCCGTAGAATTTTTTAGATTTAAGAGGTTGGTTGAGTAATGGCAACAGGTGCATTGCTGTGGCAGCGATATCAAGATTGGTTGTATTATCACCCAGGACTAGGCTTGTATGTAGATATCAGTCGAATGCGGTTCGAGGACGCGTTGGTTTCCCAACTGCAACCCGAATTTGTCAAAGCGTTTGCCGATATGACTGCGCTAGAAGCGGGGGCAATTGCCAATCCTGACGAGCAGCGGATGGTCGGACATTATTGGTTGCGAAATCCAGAACTCGCGCCCACGCCCGAGATTGCGACCGAAATTAAGCTATCGATCGATAGTGTGACCACATTCGCTCGCAAAATCCATACAGGTGAAATTCATCCCCCTCAAGGTGGGAAATTCACAGACCTGATCACGATCGGGATTGGTGGCTCGGCATTGGGGCCACAATTTGTCTCGGAAGCGTTAGCTCCAGATCGATCGCCATTAACCATTCACTTCATCGACAATAGCGATCCAGCCGGGATCGATCGAGTCATCAGTCGCATCCAAAACCGACTGAATACTACTCTGGTGATGGTCATATCCAAATCTGGTGGTACCCCAGAACCCCGCAATGGGATGCTCGAAGTCCAGGCGATCTATCATGCCCAGCAGCTCGATTTTCCGGCCTATGCAGTAGCAGTTACTGGTGCGGGCAGCCAGCTCGATCGCGTCGCCGCAGCCGAGGGCTGGATTGCGAGATTCCCGATGCCGGACTGGGTTGGCGGACGAACTTCTGAATTATCCGTCGTCGGGCTACTCCCTGCCGCACTTCAGGGCATCGATATTCAGGGGATTTTAGCTGGTGCGAAAGAAATGGACATCGCCACGCGGGTGCCAGATCTCCAAACGAATCCTGCCGCTTTGCTCGCCCTGGCTTGGTATGCGTCGGGCAATGGCAAAGGGGAAAAAGATATGGTCGTCTTACCCTACAAAGATAGTTTGTTACTATTTAGCCGCTATCTCCAACAACTGGTGATGGAATCCCTGGGCAAAGAAACCGATCTCGATGGCAATAAAGTCTACCAGGGGATTGCCGTCTACGGGAATAAAGGCTCGACGGATCAACATGCCTACGTCCAACAATTGCGGGAGGGGATTGCCAATTTCTTCCTGACGTTTATCGAAGTCTTGCACGATCGCGAGGGTAAGTCTCCCGAAATCGATCCAGGTGTAACTAGTGGTGACTATCTCTCTGGTTTTCTCCAAGGTACTCGCCAAGCGTTGTATGAAAATCATCGCGATTCGATCGTAGTGACGATTCCGACTGTGACACCGACGACTGTCGGTGCGCTGATTGCTCTATATGAGCGAGCGGTGGGATTTTATGCCTCGATCGTCAATGTTAATGCCTACCACCAACCAGGTGTCGAAGCAGGCAAGAAAGCGGCGGCGGTGATTCTGCAGTTGCAAACCGATGCGGTGAATGCACTCAAAGGCATGACGCTGTCCGCTCCCGTGACGATCGCCGAATTAGCCGCGAAGATCGACGCACCCGATCGAGTCGAAGCGGTTTACAAGATTCTCCGTCATCTCCACGCCAACGATCGCGGTGTCGTCTTGACGGGCGATCTGTCTCAACCAGGAAGTTTGCGCGTTGCTTGGGTGGATAAATAATCTTTAGATAGAATTAGTTATTATTCAAAAAACAGGGTAGGGGCAATTCATGAATTGCCCCTACCCTGTTTTCTGCATTAGACCTCTTGCGTGAATAGGAACGTTAGAGCGGTCAGAACGTCAACACAATCGCTTGTTAGTACGACTGCGAATCATCGTCGAACATGTTAACCGAAAACTTAAAATATTTCGGATTTTGGCTGAACGCTATCGCAACCGACGCAGACGTTTTGGCTTACGATTGTTTGATAATAGCGATCGATCGATTTGCCCCACTCCGATTATCTTCAGATAATATTTCTAAGCTCAGACAACTTGCTGCTAATACTAACTCAAATCCTCACGATTTACTAAATCAGATTGTCGATCAATTTTTTGAAATTGAATCAAATTTAGACGAGAAATAGCTCTTCACTTCGTTGGCATAGTCTATTGAATGATAGCTCTATTGTCATCCCATTCGGCACCTAGTTGAATACCTAATTGGTAAGGTAATACGTTAACTATAGCTCCACTATCTATCAAGCCAATCGCTTCAATGCTGCGATCGCCTCGTCGTATAGTCTACTCTATCGATCGACAACTCAAATTCTCATTTAGGATCAATCGATATCGAGTCTTGCTCACTAATAGTATGATTCTTCAGTTTGGCAATAGCTTGTTGCATCAGTCATCCAAATCAGTCTAGAGATAGTTAATCTGGTCTAGTTCTATTTTAGTCAGAATCGATCTGAGATTGCTTTGATCGAGCATAATATAAATACAGCATAAACCGATCAATTCGATCGTCATAGTCAATATGAGTACACCCGTAAAAGAACAATACATCATTGATGCCGAAGGAAATAAGACTGCCATCATATTATCGATCGAGCAATACGAACAAATGTTAGAAGATCTTCACGATCTCGCTATTGTTGCCGAACGTCGTACCGAACAGCCAGTCAGCCTAGCAAATATGCAGGAGTGGTTAAAAGCAGATGGAATCTTATGAAATCGAATTTCAGCCATCAGTACGCAAAGATTTTCTGAAGCTGTCGCCAGATAATGCCAGCCGGATTTTGCCAAGGATCGAAGAATTAGCTACAGATCCTTTTCCCCCTCAGTCTATTAAACTTAAAGGGAGCGATCGACTATATCGAATTAGGGTTGGTGATTACCGAATTGTGTATGAAGTTGATGTAGATACTTTCCGAATTTTAATTTACCATGTCAGACACAGACGCGAAGTTTATCGCGATTTATGATTGCTACAATCTGTTAGTTTAGTTGTTGATATGGTAGATTCAGTAGAGAATGGATCGATAACTCAAATTTCCAGTTAGGATCGATCTCCACGACTAACTTTTATTAGATGAGTCATCTGGATTACTTTTTCCTGGTGGTAAGCGTAAACGGTTTTCTTGCTCCAATAGAGCATTTTTCAGTTGTAAAATTAGATTTTCTTGCTTGAGT
>NZ_JANNDR010000348.1:0-7644 GCF_031378165.1 Chamaesiphon sp. OTE_75_metabat_556 | reverse complement strand
CAACTCCGCCCATTTTCGTCGCAGCAGCTTGAATCTGTTGCTGGATATCGGCTTTACGTTGGTTTTGTTCTACATTTACATATCCATCTGCCAAGGTTTTTAAATACTGGGCGGCTGAAACGACGGAAACTGGTGCAGGATGGAGGACTCGATGGGTTTGCGAAATTCGATCGCTGGTAACTACATCATCACCATTGACGATCTCAATCGGTAAAATATCTTCATTCCACAATGTTACCAACCAGCGAATCGGACGTGGAAACTTCAGCTCCCCATTCGCCCACCGCATCAAGCGTTTGCCTTCTAGTTTGAAAATCCACTGGGGGATTAACTCAGTCAAAATCTCGCGCGTATCTCGCCCCGCGATCGTTTTAGTAATAAAAATAAACTCGCCTTTATCCGTCGGACGTAGTTCTAGACTAGAGACATCCACCCCTTGCTTCTTGGCAAACCCTACTGCTGCTGGCGTCGGCTGTCCATCTTTATAAGCGGCTGCGGCTGGAGGGCCTTTGATTTCTTCCACCCGATCGAGCTGACGATCTGGTAAATTGGTAACAATTGCCGATAGACGACGTGGGGTAGCATAGATCTGAATGCGCTCTGGACTCAACGCCGCATCTGCCAAACTCGCCGGAATCATCTGCTCCCACTGGCGAATCGCATCGCTGACAAAGCCTGCGGGTAAATCTTCAGTACCAACTTCTAACAAAAAATCAGACATATCGAACAATTAATAATTACAGCTACAAATCAGATTTAATAGAAACTCGATCGTCAATCCAAACGTCTCTATTATCTAACCTCTGCGTCCTCTGTGCCTCGGCGGTTAAAAAAACTTCCTCAATGCGTGCTAATATCCCACCCAATCTTCAAGTCCTCATTGTCTATAACCCCGCAGCCGGACAATCGCCCGATCTCAAGCAGACACTCGATCGAGTCGCCAATTTGTGGCGCGATCTCGGCTGGCAAGTCCAAATCGCCGCGACTACCGCTCCTGGCGATGCTACTAGCAAAGCCCAAATCGCCGCTCGATCTGGTTACAATGCCGTAGTTGCTGCCGGTGGCGATGGCACGGTGAATGAAGTGATGAATGGCTTGGTGGGAACGGAAACCGCCTTGGGCGTGCTACCACTCGGTACCGTCAATATTTGGGCGCGGGAAATGGGTTTATCGATGGATATGCTCAAAGCCGCCGAAATTCTCGCCAAATCCGAATTGACCAAAATTGACGTAGGCATGGCCGGAAATCGCTATTTCCTGCTGATGGCTGGCATTGGGTTTGATGCGGCTGTCACTGCGACTGTCCGCTCGGAAGAGAAGAAATTATTTGGCGCGATCGCTTATGTCAAGCAAGCCATCCAAATTGCGTGGAATTTTCGGGGCGTTCGGCTCAAACTCCGGATCGACGGCAAACGGGTGCGCGGCAAAATCCTGATGGTGATCGTCGGCAACAGTCAACTCTATGGTGGTGCGATCAAGTTTACCGCCCATGCGACGATCGATGATGGGTTGCTTGATGTCTGCGTGATCAAAGGACGCGATATGTTATCAGCACCGCGTCGATTGATTTCGATCTTCGCTCGTCACTACAACCGCGATCCGCAGGTAAAATACTATCAAGCCAAACAAGTTGAAATTCGCCGCAAGCGCGGTAAGGCTCTACCCGTGCAGGTAGATGGAGATTATCTAGGCACAACCCCGATGAGCTTTCGAGTCGTGCCCGATAGTCTGTGGATTATGGTACCGCCAAATGCCGATCGATCGTTGTGGCGATCGGTTGAGGGTTCGGCTTAGAAGCATTTGTCTAAATTGAATCTCGATCTTTGGCTGCCTATTGTTATCGTGGGAAAATGTTCGATATTTTTTTAACGATTGAGTCATCATCGACAATGCCAGCTTTAAGATTATACTCAAATCTACACTTTGGCTTCCGAAAATAGCCACTATAAGAAAAAGATTTATCTTGCTGCTGATACAATTCTATCTGTGCTCCGACAATCTGGTCTACAATATCGACCGCGAATTGGTATGCTTCTGCTAGCTTGTCGGAACTATCAATGTTTGTCAGATCGCTTTCCAAATACTTGTAAATACCATATGCGATTAATTCAGTAGCATGACTAATATATTCTTTCGTCTTTTGTTGAGGCTCTTTCTGACTCTGAACATAGCGATAAATCGTATAAGCATAGATTAATTGCTGATATACAGAAGAATCATTCTGACCATTAAACAATTTGTGTAATGGATGAATATTATTATTGGTAGCATCAAAGATAGCTTCCATAACTTCATACACACTATTCTTTGCTACTTCTGGCTGCTCGTAGAAAGTTGAATACCAAAACCGCAACAGTGTATCGCTTTCGATGGTAGATTTTAACTGCTTACTAAGCTGATTTGAGAAAACTTCACCGCGCTTGGTTATATATGCGACTCCTTTGTTCGCAAACACTTCTTTTGCATATAGATTAAAGTCTTTATTGCTAACCTTATCTTTATAAGATATGGGTGTTTGGGTATTAGTAGCATCCGTGATTTTTTCAACTATCCCAACATCGCTGGTTTCATACAGTCGTACATTTACGAAAACATTTTGAAGCTTATCAATTCCTTTGCGTTTGCTTTCCTTCAGAACTTCATAGATGACGCGGGTAGTTTGCAATCCATTCACAACAATCGGATTATAGGTTGGCAAAATGTATTTACCACTTTGCAAGGTAGATGGAATCTCCATTCTTTCACATATAATTGTCACCCCGTTGTTAAGCAACGGAAAATAGATTGCTGAATCTGGATCGGTCAATGTTTCTTTCATTCTTTGATTGGGTCTGACTTTAAACCCCAGAAAAGAACGAATATTATCAGAAAAAAGAAACTCAAAAGTATTATTAGTAGATAGTTCCTGTTCGACCAACCGACATAGTTCATCTGCTTCAATCCGAAAGTTTGCGGCTCTGACATTCCCCACAGAATAAGTATACAATCCTTGTCCTTGTCGATCGGACGTAATAATATTTGAAATCTGGGGATTGAAGGTGAACTTAATATTTTTGCGGTTAGCTTGAGCTTTAATTAGTTGACTAATTTTTTCATAAATTGCTTCTGCATCCCAAATTTCATATTCATCAGGCTTATGATAAGCTTTGTAATTTTGACTGTTGGCTGCATAATTAGGATCTTTATTAGAACCAGCATAGACAAAATAATATTTGATTTCGACAATAAAGCCATCTTTTGTTAGCTGCTGATATTCATTGATTTTAGGCTGAAGTAATTCTGTATTTAGTTTAGTTAATCCATGCGTAAAAATATCGTCTACATCGTGGCGGAATTTGTCAAGTTCGTTTGGCTTTAAACCTCGACTATTTTTACACTGAAATACCATTAATGTATAGTATCCACCCTGCTCGATGAATACAGCACCATCTATTCCGCCGTCTTTGCCCTTGATATCTTCGCCGCCATCTGACTTTTGCCTGATTTGGATGTCGTCATACACTTCTTGAAATGGACGCTCTGTAATTGCTGCAATTGAGAATATTTCAAAAGCTATATCTTTCTTTACGTTAAACTGCTCGGATATTCTATTTAAATACCCATCTATAAATAATTGTTGGTTATCCATCTTAATCTGATTTGTTTGAAGTTATTGCTAATGCAATCACAACAGCAGAATTTGGGTTAGAAGATCGTGTTTCGGATCGCGATCGAGACGCGGTCTAAATCCCTGTTCTACTAACAATGCTGTCAACTATCGCAATCCTATTTGATTTCCTCGCAATAACTTCAACCTGTAGGGGGGTGATTCATGCCCATCCTCTACAGGTTAAGCTGTCAACTGTTAGTTATGGCAAAGCGTCTTTAAGTGCCGTTCTGGCGGCTAAATGATTGCGAGTAGAGGTCAGAATCTCGACTTCTCGATCGAGCCTGGTGGTAGTATCTTGCATTTCCAGCAAAGCTTGTTGTTCGGCAGCAACACCATAAAGGTGACTGGCAACCCAATAGGATAGTTCGATCGGGAGTTCTGGTAGATTATCTGGCAACTCGACTGGTTGCTCTGTTAATTTCCCTGACAGATGCACGACATCACGCAGGAGTCGCTCGACATCGGTCGCTAAGGGGCGTAAATCTGCTTCGGTGGGACGGTCTTCGATCCACTCGACTAAACCCACTCGATAGGGCTTCTCGCGGACGTATTCGAGCACTCGAAACCGCTGTTGTCCCATTGTCAAAACTTTCATCCGATCGTCTGGTAACTGCTGAAAATGGACGATCTCCGCACAACAACCGATATCTGCTGGTTGTCCGCGCACGGGATCCCACATCAGTACCCCAAACCTGCGGTCGCTATTCATAATGGTATTCATCATGATCCGATAGCGAAACTCAAAAATATGCAGCGGTAGTGGGCGGCCAGGAAATAACACCAGTTCGGGGAGCGGGAATAGAGGAAGTTCTCTCACGGCGATTGAAGAAGATGGTGCCATTTGCGGATTGGAGCTAAAGCATGGGTTCTTATTATAAGGTTAACGGATCTAACCGCATAAGTGCTACTCCCTTCTCAGCAAAAATATAGACGATCTCTGTTTGTAGATAGCAACAAGCTGAGTCTGCTGGTAGCTTCCAATCGACAGGTGGGCATACTGAAATCGATAGTCTGCACAATTTATGCCCTCGGCTCGGCATCAGCTCGATCGTCACTCATACAAACTGACGATCGAGAGTAGCATCAACAACCAACTATTTTCTAGAACTGCGATCGTGAAAATTATTCAACCTTCTGCGCGAAAACTAGTATGTAAAAAAGATGGCAAAATGCAAGAGGTCAGTCTGACAATTGCTGGAACTACAGCTTTCTGGATTATTACCGGAATACTGCGTTCGCTATTAGTACCATCTCAGCAACATCACAATCCGACGATTGGGATTCTCACCTACGCGATCTTCTGCTTTTGCGCGATCGCTTTCACCCACGACCATATCGCAATATTCGATCTCGATACAAATTCACTGCAAGTCGAAAGATACTTTACTTTATTTAAGAAGCATCATTTCAAAGAATACGATCTTTCAATTATCAGGAAAATTTTAGTTGAAAAACAGCATGGAAATGCTAATTATATTATTGTATTAAAGCAACACAATGGTGATGATATCTACCTACCTAGCCCATATTACTGTGGCGATATCTTAGAGGTTGACGCTGAAGCTCAAAAGATTCGAGATTTTTTGGGTTTGAATCTCAAATCGATTGGATAAATCTAAGTTAGCGTAGTTATTTCAAGCTTTTTGTGCAGGGAATAGATCGCTAATATTGAGTGCGATCTCAGAAAATCCAGGTAAATTAATCGATCGCGGCGGCATAACGATTTGCACGCTAGTATAAATATTACCTTCAGGCTGACGGTATATTTCTAAGCGATTGTCAATCAAATTAACAATCCAATATTCATTAATTCCAGTAGCAGCGTAGAGTGGTGCTTTGGTGTCTCGGTCGAATTTAATTGTCGATTCGGCAACTTCAATGACTAAAATAATATCTGCAGGCGATGGATGACTGTTAATATAATCATCTGATCGTAATCTGGCAATGACAATATCTGGCTCGGGTTCGCTGTTATTGGGTAATGTAATCGGATCTTGACAGCGCACAATTGCCCCATCTCCAACTAGCGTCAGTAATGTCTTCAGTAATTTGGTAGTAGTGACTGTGTGTCGAGTGCCTTTTGCCGCCATCGTAAAAATTTGTCCTAAAATCAGCTCTACCCGTTCACCTTCACGGATAATACCACTTTCGATCATTCCATAATATTCAGCAGTGGTGAGCTGACGGATTTGAGTATTAACCATACGATCTATCTCTAGTAACGCAACTTAATTTTCATCATAACAACATCTACAAAAAAGTCCTCACTTGAGGACTTTTGAAAATAAGTTAGTAGCTCAATATCTAGAGTTTTACTTCGATATCTACACCTGCTGGTAGATCTAATTTCATTAAGGCATCGATCGTTTTAGCTGAAGGATCTTTGATGTCGATGATGCGACGATGGGTACGGGTTTCAAAGTGTTCGCGGGAATCTTTATCAACGTGAGGCGATCGCAAGACACAATAAATCCGGCGGCGAGTTGGTAGGGGAATCGGCCCGATCGCCGTTGCGCCAGTTCTGTTGGCAGTTTCCACAATTTTATCGCAGGAGGTGTCTAATAAACGGCGATCGAATGCTTTGAGGCGAATCCGAATTTTTTGCTGAGCGATGGTTGCCATAATTTTTTAGGTTTGGGTTGTCAAGGTACGAAAAGTAATTGATGAATTAATAATTCATCAGACACAAAGATAGAGATACACACGGTGTATATCTCTATCTTTAATTTAGGTAATTAACCTATTTGATAATTTTGGCTACTACACCAGCTCCGATTGTCCGACCGCCTTCACGGATTGCAAAACGCATTCCTTGTTCGATCGCGACTGGGTTGATCAGCTCTACAGTCATTTTGACCCGATCTCCAGGCATGACCATCTCAGCAGCACTACCGTCATCGGCAGTAAAGGCTTGGATGTTGCCAGTTACGTCGGTTGTCCGCACGTAGAACTGAGGGCGATAGCCAGGGAAGAATGGCGTCTTGCGACCACCTTCTTTGTCGGTGAGTACGTAGACTTCACCTTCAAAGATGGTGTGTGGCTTGATACTGCCCGGTTTGGCAATCACCATCCCGCGTTCGATGTCGGCTTTTTGGATACCGCGCATCAGTACGCCGACGTTGTCTCCAGCCAGACCTTCATCGAGGGATTTTTGGAACATTTCCACACCAGTGATGGTGGTGCTACGGGTATCTTTAATCCCGACGATTTCGACGTTTTCGCCGACTTTGACTTTTCCACGTTCGATCCGTCCGGTAGCTACTGTACCACGACCAGTGATCGAGAATACGTCCTCAACAGCCATCAAGAAGGGTTTGTCGATTTCCCGCTCTGGAGTGGGGATGTAGTCATCTACTGCTGCCATCAGCTCGTAAATTTTGTCTACCCAGGGATTCTCACCTTGGATTGTTTTAGGATTGGCGATCATTTGCTCGACGGCTTTGACAGCAGAACCAGAAACGATTGGCAGATTATCGCCATCGAAGTCGTAGGAAGTGAGCAGTTCGCGGATTTCCATTTCGACGAGTTCGAGTAGCTCTTCATCGTCAACTAAGTCAGTCTTGTTCATGAACACGACTAGACGAGGTACACCAACTTGTTTGGCCAAGAGGATGTGTTCGCGGGTCTGCGGCATGGGACCATCAGCAGCAGATACGACGAGAATACCGCCGTCCATTTGCGCCGCACCAGTGATCATGTTTTTCACATAGTCAGCGTGTCCGGGACAGTCTACGTGTGCGTAGTGACGAGTTACCGTTTCGTACTCTACGTGTGCGGTATTGATGGTGATCCCACGCGCTTTTTCTTCAGGAGCAGCATCGATTTCGTCATATTTACGTGCCTTAGCTGCACCAATTGCCGCTAGGGACATGGTGATTGCTGCGGTCAGGGTAGTTTTACCGTGGTCAACGTGACCGACTGTACCGATGTTAACGTGGGGCTTATTTCTTTCAAACTTAGCGCGTGCCATGAATAATTTCCTGTATTCCTCTTTT
>NZ_JANNDR010000332.1:0-4097 GCF_031378165.1 Chamaesiphon sp. OTE_75_metabat_556 | reverse complement strand
CATCAGGCTCGATAATCCGTTGAAACAAATAACCCGTACCTCTAGCGGTGAGAATCAGTTCGGGATTGCTAGGATCTTCTTCCAATTTAGCGCGGAGCCGCGAAATATGAACGTCCACGACTCTAGTATCGACGTGACGTTCGGGAGTATAGCCCCACACCTCTTGGAGAATTTCCGATCGTGAGAAAGCCTCACCCGATCGACTCACAAGTAGTTCGAGGAGACTAAACTCCATCCCGGTGAGCCGAATCCGCTCGTCGGACTTGTACACTTGGCGCTTGTTGGTGTCGATTTTAATGGTGGCAATTTGGATCACCCCAGAACTGGGAATGCCATTGAGTCCATTTTTATCAACCCGTCGCAATACCGATCGAATCCGCGCTTCGAGTTCTTTGGGAGAAAAGGGTTTGACAACATAGTCATCCGCACCTAACTCCAGTCCCGTAATCCGATCGGCGACATCGCCCAATGCCGTTAACATGATGATGGGGACATCAGATTCTTTGCGTAGCTCCTGACATACCCCGTAGCCATCGAGCTTGGGCATCATCACGTCAAGCACGACTAAATCGGGGCAGGTTTCGCGAAAAGTTTCGAGGGCTTCTTCCCCATCTGCCGCTGTAACTACATCATAGCCAATCATGGAGAGGCGAGTTTCTAAAATGCGACGGATGCTAGCCTCATCATCAACGACCAGAATAGTTTCCTTATGATTTTCCAAGCTTATCAAAGCTCCTATCGTATAGTGGTAATTTTTTTAACGTTAACTTTTAACATCCTAAGATTAAGATTATCATTAATTCTAACTAAATTGGTGCAGTCAAACCCCTTCAGAAATTGGAACTGCGTCGATTGCCAGTTCCAACCCGTTCGCATTTTTTAATTATCGATCGAGTCTACTTGCCCCAGTAGCTGCAACTGAGTGCATGTTCGATCGACTAGTACAGCATTGAAGAGAGATTTAGCCCCACGATCGCTCCACCAAAATCTACTAACCTTTAGTAATCTGAACGCTGGCTCATTAGCTATCCTCTACTCCCTACCCTCTACCCTCCCCCCGCAGAATGGCAAAACAGCCGCGTACTTCCTATGTTTGTAATGAATGTGGATCGACATCTTTGCAGTTCTATGGCAAATGCCCGATCTGTGGTGTTTATGCTTCAATGGTCGAACAGGCTGCGCCATCAGCTTCCAGGGGCTTGGGGGTAAAAGCTCTCAACGGTCGATCGAGTGACGAGCAACCACATCCATTAGCCGCTTTAACTTTTCCCGAAATTATCGATGGGGAGGAAGAACGCTGGGCGTCTGGGTTTGGCGAACTCGATCGGGTTTTAGGTGGTGGGATCGTGCCTGGTTCTCTCGTGTTAATTGGTGGCGATCCTGGCATTGGCAAATCGACCCTCTTGCTGCAGACTGCCAACCTGATGTCCAAGCACTATCGAGTGTTATATGTATGTGGAGAGGAATCGGGTAAGCAGGTTAAATTACGCGCTTCTCGCTTGGGAGTAGAAGGCACCAAGGGCGAACTCACCAGTGCAGAAATTGAGGCAAATGGAGCCAATGGAGCCATTGAAGGCGCAAAACAATTAACCGTCGCTGATGGCGCAAATTTATACGTCCAAGCCGAAACCGATCTCGAAGAGATTCTCAGAGAACTAGAATCCCTCAAACCTCACGTTGCCGTCATCGATAGTATTCAGACTGTCTATTTCCCCGCCCTGACATCCGCTGCGGGTTCGGTCGCCCAGGTACGGGAGTGTACGGCAGCACTGATGAAAGTCGCCAAGCGGGAAGATATTACCCTGCTAATCGTCGGACATGTTACCAAAGAAGGCGCGATCGCGGGGCCGAAAGTGTTAGAACATTTGGTCGATACCGTCTTGTACTTTGAAGGCGATCGGTTTGCCTCTCATCGGCTGCTCAGATCGACCAAAAATCGCTTTGGAGCCACTCATGAAGTCGGCGTGTTTGAGATGGTCGATCGGGGATTAAGAGAGGTTGACAACCCGTCTGAGCTGTTTGTGGGCGATCGACAGGGGATGGCTCCAGGTACCTCAATTGTCGTTGCCTGTGAGGGCACCCGACCGATCGTCGTCGAGTTACAAGCCTTAGTCAGTCCGACGAGCTATCCATCACCTCGCCGTGCGGGGACGGGCATTGATTACAATCGCCTCACCCAAATTCTGGCCGTCCTCGAAAAACGCGTCGGGATTCCCCTCTCAAAACTAGATGCCTATGTCGCTTCGGCAGGTGGCTTAAATGTCTCAGAACCCGCTGTAGACTTGGGTATGGCGATCGCGATCGTGGCTAGTTTCCGCGATCGCGTCGTCGCTCCATTTACGGTACTCATCGGCGAAATTGGCTTGGGCGGACAAGTGCGGCAAGTTTCCCAATTAGAATTACGTCTCAAAGAAGCTGCTAAACTCGGATTCAAACGTGCGATCGTCCCCAAAGGACATCAAACTTTTCCCGATTTAGGGATGGAAATTATTCCTGTCAACCGCGTCATCGATGCGATCGTTGCTGCCCTGCCAGCAGAAACGGAAAGAGAAGATATTGACGAGGAGTGATGTTTTGTAACGTGAACATACCAATGGATAGATAGGGTGAATGTTAAATTATTGGTATTTGAGGAATATTCAGCCACACACGATCGATGTAGATCGATCGTGTGTGAGGCGAGCTAATTACGGGACTGGGAGTTTACCTATTCCCTATTCCCTATCCTTTGTCCCCTATCCCCTAATCTTATGTTTCCAATCGATGATGACAACCCCACAATTATTACCCCCTTTATTACTTATGGGTTAATTGCGCTCAATGTCCTGATTTTTCTCTATGAGTTGACTTTTTCCGAACAAAGTTTGACCCAATTTTTCTATCAATGGGCAGTCGTCCCGATCCAATTAACCGGTGAATTTACCGGAAATGCTTATCCCGCTTTGCGTGGTGGCGAACCACCGGAAGTTTTGACATTGATTACTTCCCAGTTTCTCCACGGTGGTTTTTTACACGTCGCGGGAAATATGTTGTTCTTATGGATTTTTGGCAACAATGTCGAAGACCAACTAGGGCATCTTAAATTTCTCTTTTTTTATCTAGCTTGTGGCGTACTCGCCAGCTTAGCTCAGTGGTTTTTCAGTCAAGGCTCGCAATTGCCATCACTCGGTGCTAGTGGTGCGATCGCGGGTGTGATGGGAGCTTATATTATTCGTTTTCCCAATGTCAGTGTCAGAACGGTCATTCCGATCGGAATTTTCCCCTTTTTTACGAGGATTCCGGCTTATTTTTATCTAGGAATTTGGTTCTTACAACAGGCTTTATATAGTTTTGCCACGCTGGCACCGCGTATGAATGTGGGGATGGAAAGTGGTGGCGTTGCTTATTGGGCACATGCTGGCGGTTTCGTCTTTGGTGCGATCCTCGGCCCGATTCTGGGATTGTTTTCACAGCGATCGGAAGCGTAGTTTTGAACTCAAACTAAAATGGTGGTTAATATCCACCTTCGATACTTTCAAAAACATGAAAGTGAGAGCGGTTATTTTTGATTTGGACGGAACACTACTCGATCGGGAAAGCTCGATCGAGCAGTTTATTTTTATGCAATATGACAGATTCGATCGTCATCTAAGTCGTATTCCTAAAATAGATTATGCCAAGAGATTCATTGAGCTGGATTGCCTGGGACATGTCTGGAAAGACAAGGTTTATCAAACGCTAGTTGCTGAGTTCAATCTAGATCGGATCGGTTGGCAGGAGTTGTTAGCAGATTATGAATCACAGTTTCAATTTCATTGTGTGCCATTTCCTTTTCTCTTTGAGATGCTAGATGCCTTGAAACAACAAGGTTACTTACTAGGCATCATTACAAATGGGCGCGGCGAATTTCAAAAGAAAGCGATCTCAGGATTGGGTATTCAGGAATATTTTGATGTCATTCTCATTTCCGAAATAGAAGGCATGAGAAAACCGCAACCAGAAATTTTTCAGAAGGCTATGATTCAGTTAGGCATAAAGCCTGAAAATAGCTTTTTTGTTGGTGACAATCCTGAAGCAGATATTGAAGGGGCAAAAAATGCCAAGATGCACACCATCTG
>NZ_JANNDR010000169.1:0-2615 GCF_031378165.1 Chamaesiphon sp. OTE_75_metabat_556 | reverse complement strand
GATGTCGATTACATTATCAAAGCCGATATCCAGTTAAAACCCCATGCAGATGCTCATCCGGCTAAATACCGCGATCAATTTCGGCGGCGGTTAGCCAAAGGGCAATGTCACCATCAACCCTATCTGGGTACGCGAGAGTTTAGTGCTTACTTTAGCGAATCGGATGGCTCGGAACAACCGATCGAGGATAGTTCGGATTTGGGTTTAATGTTGTTCGATTTAGAAATTACTGAAGCTATTGACGGCTCGATGACTTACCTCAGTCATGATGCTAGTGGAGCGAAGGTGACGAAAGGAAATGCTAAACCAAAATTCTTTGAGGCAAAGCTAGACAACGGGGTATTGAAAGTACCTAGTAACGGCAGTTTAGTAGAGGTAGATCATGCTACTAACTAGACTGTATGAACTCTCACAACGTAAGGACATCAAAGCTAAACTACCGATCGAAGGTTATAATAATGTTCCCCTTAAGTGGATAGTTAATATCGATCTCGAAGGTAATTTAATTGGTTTTGACGAATTAGCTGATCGTGAAAAGCGAATGCTACCAGATTGTAAAAGATCTTCGGGTATCAAACCAAAATTATTGGCTGATAAATGCGATTATGTATTTGGTTATGCCGAACCCGATACACCAACTGATAAGGTAATCGAACGCCATCGCCAGTTTAAGGAATTAGTGAATAATTGTGCTGAATATACACAGGAAAGTAGCATTCTAGCTGTAGCTAAATTTCTGAGTAACTGGAATCCAGAACGAGACTGCAAAAAGTTAATTGAGAAAAAAATAGAACCCTCTCAAGTAGCAACTTTTTGTGTTAATTATCCCGATGGTAATACTATTATCCCTGCTGATAGCAAAGCTGGCTTAACTGCGATCGAATCATTCTGGTCGAGACATGTATCTGGTGAGAATGGCGAAGGCAGTCAACAATCAATGATGACTTGTTTAGTTACCAATCGAGAACGTTTGGTAGAAGAACGTTTGCCAGTCGTCATTAAAGGCGTTCCTAACGGACAAACTTCTGGAACTGCTTTAGTTTCTGCTAATGCACTGCCTTTCACTTCCTATGGCTTGAAAAACTCCCTGACTTCACCCATTTGTCGAGAAGCTGGTGAAGGATTTGCCAAGGCTCTCAATTATCTATTGAGTAATGATGATTCTAAATTCATTCTTAATAATAATGTGGCGTTTGTGTTTTGGACGCAGAACCCGACTAGAGCTAAATCAGCAATCTGGAAAAATGACCAACCGAAAACGATTAGAGGCGTTTTAGTTAAGGCTCTTCAAGGCGAACGAAGATTAGCTAGTTTGCAAACCAATCGTTACTATGCTGTCGCTCTGTCTGCTAGTGGGGCGCGGGTAGTTGTCCGCGATTATATTGACATCGCTCTCGACAAAGCCATCGAAAATCTAATTAAGTGGTTTGACGATCAAGAGCTGGTCGATACTTGGGGCGAAGAAAATGATAAACGGAAATATCTGAGCATTTATCGCCTATCCAAATGTCTGTATCGAGATGCCAAGAAAGAAGACATAGCTCGAATTTCTACGCAATTAATTCGAGTGGCAATTCAAGGGGGTAAATTACCTCAAGAATTACTCGCTCAACTCGTGCGCCGTAATCGGGCAGATAGAGATATCAATCGAGATCGCGCCACTCTCATCAAATTAGTTTTGACAACTCAGTATCCCAACCAAATGATAAATATGAATAGCTTAAATGAAGACCCTCAATTTACTGAGCAACTAGATCGAGCCGCTTATTATTGTGGTCGATTATTAGCCCAACTCGAACAAATTCAAATTCAAGCATTAGGCAGAGATGTCAATGCAACATTGATCGATCGCTTTTATGGGGCAGCTTCGGCAACTCCAGGTAAAGTCTTAGGTAAATTAGTCGAGGATGCTCAACCTCACCTCGCCCGAATTCGGAAAGATAAGCGGGGTACTTATGAGGCTCTCCAACAACAAATGGAGGATATTCTCTGCAATATTTCACCAGAAGATGGGAAGTTTCCTACCACTCTAAATATGGTTCAGCAGAGCATTTTTGCCCTCGGTTATTACCACCAACGGGCACACAATCGCAAACAAGCAAAAGATGGTGCGGCTGCGAAGAAAGCGAGTACTTCTACACATGCTGAAGATGCTGTTGCCGAGTAAAGCCCGATGGTGCGTTACGCTACGCGATAACACACCCTACCGTATTTTCCAATTATCAACTGTTAATCATCAATTATTTAATCATGTCTAATCATCTCAATCCAGAATTTCGTCACGATTTTGTCATGCTGTTTGATGTCGAAAACGGCAATCCAAATGGCGATCCAGATGGTGGGAACTTACCCCGTACAGATCCAGAGACTATGCACGGGTTAGTAACTGATGTATGTCTAAAACGAAAAATTCGTAATTTCATCGATATCTTCTATGGAGAAGAGAAAACTACCAAAATCTATGTTCAAGATCGGGGGATTGCCCTTAATGATATGAATGCTCGTGCCTATGCAGACTTAGGAATTAAGTCTACGGGAACAAAACAGAAACGTGAAGATGTTAATAAAACACGAGATTGGATGTGTGAAAATTTCTTTGATATTCGGATGTTTGG
>NZ_JANNDR010000310.1:0-4636 GCF_031378165.1 Chamaesiphon sp. OTE_75_metabat_556 | reverse complement strand
ACATCCATTTTATCTGCCCTCAACAGATTGAAGTCGCGATCGCGGCGGGAATTACCACGATGATTGGTGGCGGTACAGGGCCAGCAGCCGGAACGAGTGCGACTACCTGTACGCCTGGAGTATGGAATATGTACCGGATGTTGGAAGCGGCGGATGCATTTCCGATGAATATTGGCTTGTTGGGCAAGGGAAATAGCTCCCAGCCTCAAGGTTTGGTCGAGCAGGTGGAAGCAGGGGCGATCGGGTTAAAATTGCATGAAGATTGGGGCACTACACCCGCCACGATCGATAATTGTCTCAGCGTCGCGGATAAATATGATGTTCAAGTGGCAATTCACACGGATACGCTCAATGAAGCGGGATTTGTCGAAACCACAATTGCCGCTTTTAAAGGGCGCACGATTCATACCTATCACACCGAAGGCGCAGGCGGCGGACACGCGCCCGATATTATTCGCGTCTGCGGTGAAGCAAATGTTTTGCCCTCTTCGACTAATCCGACTCGTCCCTATACTTTAAACACCCTCGACGAACATTTAGATATGTTGATGGTGTGTCACCATCTCAGTCCCAGCATTCCTGAAGATGTTTCCTTTGCCGAGTCGAGAATTCGCCGCGAAACTTCGCCGCAGAAGATATTCTTCATGATTTGGGCGCATTTAGTATGATTTCTTCCGACTCCCAGGCAATGGGCAGAATTGGGGAAACAATCATTCGGACGTGGCAAACCGCCCATAAAATGAAAATCCAACGCGGTGGTTTACCTCAAGATAGTCAACCAGCCGATAATTTACGTGCCAAACGCTATATTGCTAAATATGCAATTAATCCCGCAATTACTCACGGGATTAGTAATTATGTCGGATCGATCGAGTCTGGTAAGATTGCCGATTTATGCTTATGGAAACCTGCCTTTTTTGGCGTCAAACCAGAAACAGTAATTAAGGGCGGAATGATTGCCTGGGCGCAAATGGGCGATGCCAATGCCAGTATTCCCACCCCCCAACCCGTCCACATGCGCCCGATGTTTGGTAGTTATGGCGGCGCAAGAACCAATACTGCTTTTACCTTTATGTCGCAAGTCGCGATCGAGCAATTTTTACCCGATCGATTACAGTTAAAGAAACAAGTTTTGGCGGTATCGGGGACTCGGAATATCAGCAAGCGGGATATGAAGTTAAATGATGCATTACCTCGGATTGAAGTAAATCCTGAAACTTATGAGGTAAGGGCAGATGGGGAGTTACTTACTTGTGAGCCTGCAACTGTGTTGCCGATGGCGCAGCGTTATTTCTTGTTTTAGTTTGGATTGGTAATATTCAAGTTGCTAGTTAACGTGGGGTTGGAAACCCCCGCTCGTGATGCAAAGTCCGCCTACGCGGACTAAGAGGGTGTTTGAAAAGTATAAATGAATCCCCCCAGCCCCCTTAAAAAGGGGAGAAAGATTCTTAGTCCCCCTTTTTAAGGGGGATTTAGGGGGTTTGACAGCCTGCGACTGTAACAAATAAAACTTTTCAAACACCCTCTAAGAAATTCAGTCCGCCTACGCGGACTTTGTATCATTAGCCCTCGATTTCAATCGAGGGCGGTATTAGAGCGATGCTAGTAATCTCTCCTTATTTTAACCGCAGAGGCGCAGAGGTCGCAGAGAGAGATTATCTTTACTAGGCATACATTAGAGCAATTTTTCTAGCGCAGATCGCGACTATTTCAGACATATCAGAAAAGAAAGTATTATGCTTTTGTAATAATCATGCTAAGATAGTATAGCTGATTAACAGGTACGTATCGTGCAAGAAATAGATATACTAGGAAAAGACGTTAGTGGTCTTCAAACCAAGATCGCAGTGCTGGAGAAAGAGATCGAGCACATGAAACAACAGTTAGAGTCGAGAGACGTATGGCTGCGAGGAATCGGTGTTGCGGTGGTTTCAGCAGTATTAGTCTGGTTTGGGCAAAATGCACTCGATTCTCATTCTGCTCAAAAAGCCAATTCAGTCGGTGTGTCAACTAGCAAAACAAAGTAAATAATATGGCAAAGAAACAAGACGGAGGGGTAATCATCCTATCCGCTACAGAAGAAGATATCTTGACCGTAATTTGGGGACACTCTCAGGGTGTCTATGGATTAGATATTCTCAATCGAATTAATAAAGCTAACAAAGAAACTAACCGCCGAGAAATTGGCGTGGGTAGTTTGTATCCCGCACTCAAACGAATGGAGCAACAAGGGTTAGTTACTGCTCGTTGGGGTGAAGAAGCTCTAGGCGAAGAATCTGGTGGCGCAAGAAGACGTTACTATGCAATCTCTGCTGATGGTAAGACAGCATTGAATGCAACACAAGCATATCGTCAACAACTGCTATCTAGTCCAACATTAGTTATTTAGAGAAACTTTGCTTTATGAAACCGACTTATAAGGAATGGAAAACTGAGTTGACGTATATCGCGTCCAAATTGAGGAAATCAGAAGTTACAAGCTATCAAGCGATGAGAGAATTATTCATATTATTCCGAATACCTGGTGCTTCTATTTATATAATTAAGCTTTATTTAGGCGTGGTAAAATCTCTACCAAGTAGTGCTGTCACAAAGGAGCTATTATCTATTCTTGCCAAGTCACTTTCGTCCAAAAACAAAGAAGAATTAACATCTGTTTTTATTAAGTCACTTTTGTCTAAGAATGAAGAATGGAGAGGTTTTATTAGTGAGCAAAAACATGGATGGAGAAAGGCAGGATTAACAAAGCAGCAAATCGACAGGAAGGTGGTGATGTTTTTCTTTGCTCTATACTGGGGTAAGTTTAAGACTTGGATTAAATTACTTAGGATCTTGTCTTGGGTAAGAATAAGATAATACAAGATATCGAGCATCAATCACTAAAGAATTAAACCTATGCTGATTCAGCAAATATACCAAGAACTGCAAGATATCCCCGAAGACAAACTCGCAGAAATTTACGATCTGATTCACTACTTTCGTCTGGGATTAGGGCAAGAACAGACACAGCCTCGCATTCCTGGATTACTAACAGGAAAACTCGGAGATGCTTTTTTTGAACCGCTACCAGAAGAGGAACTTCAGTAATGGGAGTAAACTATCTCATCTTGGCTTGTGAGATAATTTAACTAACTTCACTTACTGATTTACCTACAGCAACACCCCAGAAAAAATCTTTAATCGTCGCAGTGTCGGTATTAACGTGGATTTTCCGACCCCAGGAATAGATATCAAACTGGACGCGACTTTGCTTATTTTTAGTTATCTTCGTCGGTGGTTCGATCGAGATATTACCCAAAATCGTCACCCAATGATTGGGGAAAACGCGATGAAATCGGGACATGAAAAAAGAATTATTACCCAGCAAACCTTGAGAATTGATCAATCCAAATGCAACACCGCCTGCCTGAATCGTATTATCGGCTTCCTGAAGTGCGCGAAACTCGCCAGCTAAAGGCGTAGGATGAGATTTGGTTTGAGCATAGCCGAGGAGTTCGCGTACCCAACCATTGATTTCCCAGGGTTTGGTAATGCCACCGAGTTCGCGGATGAGTTTAGGTGCTTTGGGATGGACGGGGACGATTTTATTGGCACAATCGCGGAGCGTTGCCAGCAGCATCCAATCGGCTTGCGGCATCCTCAGATTGCCATAACTGCGACACAATCTACCCGAAGCGACGATTTTTTTGGTGTAGCCATCAAAACTGCCATGCTCGTAAAGATTTTGACAGATATCGATGTAACGATCGGGTTGTTTGCGAATTAGTTCAAATACTACCGCCGCAGGGCCGCAAAATGGCTGTTCGCCTTGTTCGACTTTGTAAGGATTATTCAGCCTGTCGCGAATATCCTCGATCAGTTGGCCTTTATCGAGATGATTCCAGACTCCAGTTTGGGTCGATCGAGCAAATTTGGCAAGCCGTTCGTCGATGCGCGGATCGATGGTTGCTGTCGTATTTATGTCGCTTCGCATATAATTCGGGGTGGGCGCGATATCGGCGAGTAACTACTCTTTCCTCATGTTACCCATATTAGCCAGGAATTCTCAAAATCGATACGGGATATTTGGAGTCTGAAAGGACTAATTTTCAACGAAAGATCTGTTGGTGAGGATGTTACAGAGCAATGTTGCTAATCGAATCATCCCGATTTGCTCGATCGATCGCCGAATCAATTAATAATGTGTTCGCGATCTGTAGAATGAAGTATCTTGTGTTTTGTCTAATTGGGACTGCGATTGCCCTCAATGCTTGCTCTTCTGCACCCACTGCGGCGGAGGAAGATCTGGAACAGAAAATCCACCCAGAATGTACGGCGATGAAATCAGACCTAGAACTCAAGCGAAATAGACTTGCTCTGGCGGCTCCTGCTGAGCAAGAACGCCTGAGTGCAGAACTGTCTCAAGCGGATCTCCAGTTCCCAAAATTGTGTCCTGTTGCAGCCAAATCTATGAAGGCAGATTAAGATCGAAATATTATCGATCGACACGACCTCTGATACATATGGACAATCATCACCAGGTCGAACAGATTGTTAATTTCCTCCAGATTTCCGATCGATTAGCTACCGCTGGACAACCGACAATCGAACAATATCCTGCTATCGCTGCCGTAGGCTATCAAGTTGTCATCAATCT
>NZ_JANNDR010000293.1:0-6964 GCF_031378165.1 Chamaesiphon sp. OTE_75_metabat_556 | reverse complement strand
AGATTGATTGAAAAAATTCGTCAACTTTCATCTCCGAGAATTATCGAAATTGAAGATTTCATCGATTTTTTATATCAACGAGAAAATCAATCCGAAGATGCTAACCTAACAATGGCTGCTACTAAACTGTCAGAAGCATCATTTTCACAAGTCTGGGACAATTCTGAAGACGCGGCATATGACAACCTATAAATTTGGAGATGTTATTCTCGTTCCATTTCCTTTTACAGACCAAAGTACCATCAAAAAGCGACCAGCGATTGTGATTAGCTCTGATAATTACAATCAGAACAAGCCAGATATCATTTTAATTGCTGTCACCAGTCAAGTGAATGCAAATTTACAGTTTGGCGAAGTACTTATTGATGATTGGGCTGGTGCTGGGCTGATAAAATCTTCAGTTGTCAAACCAATTATTACAACACTCCAACGTAACTTAGTAATTAGAACGCTAGGAAAATTGCGATCGCCAGATCTTCAAGCATTAGAAAATATTTTACAACAAATTATCAACACATAAAATTTAGGTAGGGTGTGTTACGGCGAAGCCTAACGCACCAATACCATTTTTACAAAAACACGCCCTACGTAATGCTTAAATTATGGTGAAGTAGGTGCGTTAGGCTCCGCCGTAACACACCCTACGCAATTATTATGAACCCATCCTCGATCGATCTGCGCGAAGTTATTTCCTCTCAAATTCCCGCTCTAGCTCTGCTCCAAAACATCGGCTATACATACATCACGCCAGCCGAAGCACTCGCATATCGTCAGGGGAAACGATCGAAAGTAGTCCTCGAAGATATTTTAACAACCCAACTTCACAAGCTTAATCAGATCGAACATCGGGGTAAAGCTCACCCCTTCAGCGATGCAAATATTCAAACCGCTGTCGCTGCAATTAGTCAATTTCCTTATGATGCTCTCTACACTACTAGCGCACAGATTTACGATCTATTAGGATTGGGAAAAAGTCTCGAACAAACGATCGATGGTGATAAAAAGAGCCATCAACTGAAATATATCGACTGGGCAAATCCAGCGAATAATGTTTATCATGTCACCGATGAGTTTGAGATCGAACGTCTCAATAGTACCCAAACTCGTCGCCCCGATATTGTGGTATTTGTGAATGGGATTCCGTTGGTGGCGATCGAGTGTAAACGTCCCGATCTAAATGATGCAATTGGCGATGCAATTAGTCAACACCTGCGCAATCATCGCCCTGATGAGATTCCACACTTTTTTTGTGTGACTCAAATCTTAATTGCGATCGCTCAAAATTCTGCTCAATATGGTACAACTGCTACCGATAAAGAATTTTGGGCGGTGTGGAAAGAAGAAGCAAATACTGAAATTTTTGCCGCCGAACTTTATGCTGTAATTAATTTGCCTTTGGATCGGGTACAGAGTCATAAATTACTAAGTTGGCGCGAAACTTGGGTACAGTCAAAGATTAAAGAATTATGGGCGGCGGGAATTAGAGAAGTATCAGCCCAGGATCGAATTCTCTACAGTTTATTAAATCCAGCACGATTATTAGATCTGATTTATGGCTATATTTTGTTTGATAATGGTACGAAAAAGATCGCCCGTTATCAACAGTATTTTGCCGTTCAAGCGACAATCGATCGCGTCAAGCAAGTTCGGGGTGATTCATCGCGTCAAGGTGGCGTAATTTGGCACACAACGGGGAGTGGTAAATCTCTGACGATGGTGTTATTAGCGAAGGCATTAGTTAGAGAGAAGACTATTATCAATCCTAAGATTATCCTGGTGAACGATCGAGTCGATTTAGACGATCAACTAACTAAAACATTTAGTAAATGCAACTTATCTGTAACTCAGGCGAAAAGTGGTAAAGAGTTGCTCGAATTTCTCAATTTACCCAAAGCCGAAATTATTACTACGGTGATCGATAAATTCGATACTGTGGCGAGAGAAAAGGGTGAAAATCCCAGCCCCAATATATTTGTCCTCGTCGATGAATCTCACCGCTCTCAATACGGACAAATTCATGCCAAGATGCGAAATGTGTTTCCAAATGCCTGTTATATTGGCTTTACAGGTACGCCATTATTGAAAAAAGATAAAAGTACCGCCCAAAAATTCGGTGGCTTTATTCACTCCTATACTATGCCCAAAGCCGTCGGCGATAAAGCGGTAGTTCCAATTGTCTATGAAGGAAGAGAGAGTGAATTCAAAAATACTGAAGCTGTCGATAAATGGTTTGATCGGATTACTGATAACTTAAATCCCGATCAAAAAGCCGACTTAAAACGCAAGTTCAAAAGTGCCGAACCGCTGTATGAAGCCGATGCCAGAATGCGGGAAGTTGCCTATGATATCAGCGAACATTTCGCTAAACATTTCAAAGCTACGGGATTAAAAGGACAATTCGCCACTTCTAGTAAATGCGCCGCAATTACTTATCAAAGATTAATCAATGACTGGGGAAAAGTCAGAGCGGCGGTGATTATTTCGCCCCCCGATACTCGCGAAGATAATGATAGTGTCAATGAAGCCGATATCTCGGAAGTGCAACGCTTTTGGAAGGATATGATGGCGATTTACAGCACGCCTAAAAATTATCAAGACAAACTAATCGAGAAATTCAAGGGCGGAGATGGTGAAGATGCACCGGATTTACTCATCGTTGTCGATAAATTACTAACTGGTTTTGATGCGCCGCGCAATGCGGTTTTGTACATCGATAAACGTCTCAAAGAACATAATATCTTGCAAGCGATCGCACGAGTAAATCGCGTCTTCGAGGGCAAGGATTACGGGCTAGTAATCGACTATCGGGGCATTTTTGGTGAAATGAACCAAGCTCTAGAAATCTACGCCGCCCTGGAGCGGGAAGGGTTTGATCGAGCCGATATTGAGGGTGCCTTGGTAGATGTGCGGGTAGAAATTGCTAAACTTCCCACGCTCCACGCTGCTGTGTGGGATGTATTCAAGGGAGTCAGCAACCGCCAGGATCTCGAAAGTCTGCAACAGTGGCTCGAACCCCAAGACAGGCGGGATGAATTCTATGAAGCCCTACGAGATTTCGCCAAAAATCTCCGACTCGCGCTCAGTAATTCGCCATTCCAAGCTGATACTCCCGAATCGACCAAACACCGCTACAATCAGGATCTAAAATCTTGGCTCAAACTGCGAGATTTAGTCAAAATTAGGTATGGTGAAAAAGTAGATTATTCCGATTTTGACGAGCAAATTCGGCGGATGGTAGAGAAAGAAATCGGCGCGTCGGAATTTATTACTATTATCGAACCTGTGGATATTTTCGATTTAGATCGATCGAATGCCGAAATCGAAAGCATTGCAGGAACGGCGGCTCAGGCTGATGCAATTGCAGCGAGAATCAAAAAAGTCGCGATCGAACGGATGGAAGAAGATCCCGTATTATACCTGCGACTGAGTCAATTAATTCAAACCGCGATCGATGCCCACCGCGCCAAACGCCTGGGTGACATTGAATATCTCCAGCAAATGCGATCGCACCTCGCAACCGTCCGCAGTGGTGGGGCAAACACCGTTCCCACCCCACTCCAAACCCGCCCCCAAGCGCGGGCATTCTATAACGTTTTCCACTCGAAATTATCTAGTAGCCTAGAGACTTCAATCGACGGCAATATCCACGGTGACATCAATAATTCAGACGTATTTGTATTATTATCGATCGGCATTGAAGATATCATTACCAAACATAAAATCCGCGATTGGCAACATCATCAAGACATCCAAAACTTGATGATAAATGATATCGACGATCTAGTTCATAACTTAAAAAAGACTCACAACTTATTCATTCCCTGGAGCGATTTAAGCGAACTAACAACTAAAGTTTTTACTATTGCCAAAACCTATGAAGTCAACTGAGATCCATCACGTGCCTTATGGGAGTAAAAATATTACCTTCGCCCTTGAATATTCCCCCCGCAAAACCCTGGCGATCGAAGTTCATTCAGACAGTAGTATTATCATCAAAGCCCCCACACATACAACAATAGAATCGATCGAATCAAAAGTTATTCATCGCGCCGCCTGGATTACTCGACAACAACGCCAATTCGCTAAGTATGCCGCACCCTTGCCTGCCCCCGAATGTGTTTCTGGCGAAGGTTATCGGTACTTAGGTCGTCAATATCGCCTGAAATTAATTGAAAGTCAAACTGACAAAATTCGGCTCTGGCAAGGTAGATTAGAAGTTAATACTCCCACCCCATTTGATAGGAAAAATGTAGAAAGATCGATTTCTAATTGGTTTCGGGATCGAGCCAGGATCATTTTTACTGAACGTTATCAATGCTGTATTTATTTAGTATCATTTTATGGCATCGAAGGTAATGGATTTGAACTCCGTACTATGTCCAAACGCTGGGGAAGCTGTACCCCGAATGGTAAAATCTTTATCAATCCTCTACTAGTTAGTGCTACTAAGGATTGTATTGATTACGTAATAATTCACGAACTCTGTCATCTTCTTTTCCCCAATCATTCAGCTAGTTTTTATCAGTTGTTAGCGAAGATTTTGCCAAATTGGATCGATCGAAAGGAGCGTTTAAATAGTCAGGTCGAACTGCGATCTCGATCCGCTACCAACGACATGAGCTAATTGCATTTTTACTACGTACGCCATTTATGGATTCACAACCCTAAAGAACCCCGACTTCTTGGAGAAGTCGGGGTTTCGGTGTCTCACCAACTGAAAAGTGTTATGGCTACACACCACCGGGCATTTGGATCATCATTCTCCTGAAGTTTGGCATTCGCTAGTTTCAAAAAATTTGGTGAGGCGATCGAACTCCAGATCTTCAAACCGATCGACCGTCCAATTTGCCCGCCGCTGCAACATGTGGAACGGATAAGTATTGGCGATCGCGACTGCTTGAATTCCGGCTGCTTTGACAGATTCCAGCCCTACAAAAGTATCTTCGATCGCCAAACATTCTGATGGTAATAAATTGAGATCTGGATAAAGTTTATTCAACCGATCGATCGCGAGTAAGTAGCCCTCTGGATCTGGTTTACTGCGTTCGATATCATCACCAGCTACCAGATCGTCAAAAAATAACCCGAGTTTACCTTGCTTCAAGATAAACTCGACTTCCGATCGAATTGCTCCTGTGACGACGGCTAATTTGTAGCCACTATTAAACATCTGCTCGATAAACTGTGAAACATCTGGATAAATCGGCAAAGTCTCTAACTGCTCTAGTTTTTGACGATAGGCGATCGCCTTTTTAGCTATTAATTTATCCAAATATTCCTCAGTCACAAATCGCCCACGCAGTTTGAACAACTCTTTTAGACCCGCTCGATCGCTTCTGCCTACACATACTTTCCAGAATTCCTTACCCTGGGGTGGTAAATTTTCGGATAGTAACAACTCATCATTGAGCACCCGATGAATTGCTTCATCTTTGATAATTACCCCATTGAAATCAAATAAAACTGCTTTTAAAACCACACTTAAATTAATTGATAATTGATAGTTGATAGTTGATAATTGATGCTCCTAAAGCCTAAAGCCTACTGTTACTTGATTGAGCCAAAATACATCTTTGGTGCGGACATTATCAAATCCGGCTTTGCCCAACCAGGCATCGAGATTGCCGGCGGCGTAGGCTTGAATGTAGGGTTCTTCAAAGACATTATTCAACCAATCCAGACTGCGGAGGGTGTTTTGATTGCCATCGAGGATCAGGATTTGGCCGCCAGGAACTAGCAATCGATAACTTTCGGTGAGAATAGTTTGCGCGATCTCTGGTGGTGTTTCGTGAAATAGTAGCGCAGCCGTAACCAGATCGAAACTACCAGTTTCAAACTGGGTTAAATCGGTTGCCGTGCCCTGTTGCCACCTAATCTCTACACCTGCTTGTTTCGATCGATCTTCAGCTACTGCCAACATATACGGAGACAAGTCTAAACCCGTCACTACGGCATCTGGACAGGCTTGTGCAATCGGAATTGTCATCGAACCTGTCCCGCAGCCCAGATCGAGAATTTGCTGGGGTCGATCGCGAATTTCACTAATCAAACCCTGGCGTACCCACGGTTCATAAGGCGGCAACACATATTGGGTAATCGGATCGTAGGTAATCGCTGCCGTCTGTGTCAAGTACCCACCCTCGATCCCGTGATAGTTTTGAGTGTGATAGTACTCTGGATAGCTAAATTCTGGGGATTGATATCGATCGATTGTAGCCTGCCAGTCGATGCGATCGCGTACTGCCATCATCTGCTCTTTA
Source organism: Chamaesiphon sp. OTE_75_metabat_556 (assembly GCF_031378165.1). Classification (NCBI taxonomy): domain Bacteria; kingdom Bacillati; phylum Cyanobacteriota; class Cyanophyceae; order Gomontiellales; family Chamaesiphonaceae; genus Chamaesiphon; species Chamaesiphon sp. OTE_75_metabat_556. The sequence continues at coordinate 704 of NZ_JANNDR010000293.1, read as the reverse complement.
TCCAATAATCCTTGAATCAACGGCGAGAGAAATTGCTCCCACAAAGTATCTTTTCTAATTGCCATAAAAATATTGGATAAGACGATCGATATTTAATTACGCTTGTAAGAATATTTTAGGTGATAATTTGAATCGATCGGCTAGAGCCTGTGCCCAATGTGGCTCGATCGATTTCGTTCCGGCTAAAACTTGGGCAACCGATTCACTAGATCCAAAAATATTCACTAATTTCGATCGGATCGATCCCATACGCTACAAATAAACTCAGGAAGAGTTTGTAGCTGTAGGGTGTGTTATCGCTCAAGCGTAACGCACCATCTCATTAATCACACATTTGCTTTGGTTCGGTGCGTTACCCTGCGGGATAACACACCCTACAAATCTAATCTAAGTGTCTTTATTCAACTTCAATACCGCCATAAATGCTTCCTGCGGCACATCTACCGTCCCCACCGACTTCATCCGTTTCTTACCTTTGGCTTGCTTTTGGAGGAGTTTCTTCTTCCGCGAAATATCACCGCCATAGCATTTGGCTAACACATCTTTCCGCAATGCGGGGATGTTTTCACTAGCGATAATCTTACTCCCGATCGCGGCTTGAATCGGGACTTTAAATTGGTGGCGGGGAATCAATTCTTTGAGTTTTTCGGTCATTGCCCGACCGACATTATAAGCTTTATCGCGGTGGACGATCATCGCTAGAG
>NZ_JANNDR010000289.1:0-19023 GCF_031378165.1 Chamaesiphon sp. OTE_75_metabat_556 | reverse complement strand
ACTACAACTACATAAATATACAAAACAATCAAAAAAACACCCACCAAAAGCAAAAAACACCTGCCCATCCCAATTCCCTCAACCACCTATCTCATAGCCTGCAAATAATAGATGATGCCTAATTAATAAAATTATGAATAGCTAGATTAAGTTCCCGATCTTGAGGTAAAGTGCGTAGTTCGAGTCACGACCAAATTTCTAGATCTACAAACATTACCCCAGTTAGGAGCCTACTAGCTCTTAGCGATTGCGACGACCCTGACGACGTTCGCCACCACCGATCACTTCCATTTGGACGGTACCGACACCAGTATTGGTCAGACCGATCGCTCTAGCCGCACCCACGGACAGATCGATGATTCTATTGCCAACAAAAGGACCGCGATCGTTGATTCTGACAACTACCGAGCGTCCGGTGTTCGGACTGGTAACGCGGACTCGGGTACCGAAAGGCAGGGTTTTGTGAGCTGCGGTGTAGCCACCTGGATTGTATCTTTCGCCATTGGCAGTTAATGGGCCGCCTTCACCTGGTTCATTGCCATAGAAGGAAGCTTGGCCGACAGTTTGGGCGATTAATTGGGTCGAGCGGACGGAAACAGCGGGTTGAGTGGAGTTGACTGATGGTGTAGCAGAGGCGGCTGTAGATACAGTTAGCGTGGCTACGAGAGCAGTTAATCCAGTCAAAGTTTGGTAATTCATTTTGCCTATTGTGAAACGTTTTTATCTTTGAGACTGAAGCTCGGTCTTCCCGGATACGGGGAACAAAATGACCGATTGCCAGTTCATACTTGTACCGTGTTCACCTCGGTGTGAGGAACGATGGGTCTACCATAACACGAGTTTTTTGGCAAAAAAGTTGGTTAAAATCATTGACAAATCAGATTTCGTGTGTATAAAAAAGTGCCGATCGACTGCGATAAATCCGAGCGATCCCCACCAACCCCAGCTTTGAGCAATGCGATCCCGAAAATTTTTAATCAGCAAAACCAATGTGTTACATTTCTTTGTATAAAATATTCAAATGTGTTTTTAACAATACGTGGGTTGACAGGTATAAAAAAATGCTTATTTTTTGAAAGAAATTTACTGAATTTTGGAGCGACTCGATCGCTCTTGCTTAAAGCAAAAATTTAGATTTCGATCGCAGCGCCCACCCAATTTTTCATCCGCCAGTGGCGATGAGGGATCGGCAACCGCAGATTTGACCTCGATCCCGATGCTCATGCTGAGCGGCTCCGCCAACGACCGAACTCACCAACACTAGTGAATTTGCGGTGTGGAGAGCGATCGCTGTAGAATACCTGTGCCGATCGCGTACGGGAGAGCTATGGATTATCAACAAGCAGGTGTAGATGTAGTGGCGGGGAGAGCGTTTGTCGAAAACATCAAAAACCTCGTCCACAGCACGCATCGTCAGGGAGTTTTGGGCGGTTTAGGTGGCTTTAGTGGCTGGTTTGAATTGCCAGCAGGCTACCAGCAACCAGTGCTAGTTTCGGGGACAGATGGGGTCGGCACCAAGCTCAAAATCGCCCAAGAATTAGATAATCACGCTTCGATCGGGATCGATTTAGTCGCGATGTGCGTCAATGATATTCTGACTTGCGGTGCCGAACCCCTCTATTTTCTGGATTATTTGGCAACTGGCAAACTCAATTCAACGCAATTGACTCAGGTAGTAGCTGGGATTGCCGATGGTTGTCGGCAAGCTGGCTGCGCGCTGCTTGGTGGCGAAACGGCCGAGATGCCGGGATTTTATCAGTCGGGTGAGTACGATCTGGCCGGATTTGCGGTGGGAATTGCCGAAAAGAGCAAGTTGATCGATGGCTCCCAGATCGAAATCGGCGATGTGGCGATCGGTCTAGCCAGTAGTGGCATTCATAGTAATGGCTACAGTCTGGTACGGAAAATCATCAGCGATGGCGGTTATGGGTGGGAGGATACGCCCAGTCGGCTGGCAGGGAAAAATCTAGGGCAAGTTTACCTAACGCCTACTCAAATATATGTGCGGCCGATTTTAGCGGCGATCGCTCAGCAATTACCGATTCGGGGGATGGCTCATATTACGGGTGGTGGGTTACCAGAAAATTTACCGCGCTGTTTGGGTGCGGGTCATTCCATTCAAATCGATCTCCAGAGTTGGCAGATTCCGCCCGCGTTTGAATGGCTGGCGGCGGCCGGAAATGTGGCTCCGGTGGATATGTTTAATACTTTTAATATGGGGATTGGCTATGTGGTAATTGTGCCAGCGACAGCCGTGAGTGACTCGATCGCGTTTTTTAAGGCGCAGCAGATTGAGGCGTACGCGATCGGGGCTGTTGTGGCTGGCGATCGCTCGTTGCTGGGGATACCTCTGTAACGTCAGTGTCTCCTTACGGAGAGGCTACGCCAACGGGTTAAGGATCGTCGCTAAATGCTGGTGAGTAGCCAATCGGTAGGCGACGTATACTTGTGGGTTGCGAATTTTATTTGTGTGGACAAAACCCGAATCTGGGGGTTCCGACCCCCAGTCCCCCCGTTGAGGAGCGGAGTGCGTCTTGACCCAAACACATGCGGAGGGAACCTCCGCGTGATTTGGGTCGCCGCCCCCTCAAACTCCCCTGCACAAGGGTTGGTCTGTTGGCAGCTTGACGCGCTACGCATTAGCTTCGCAATGGGAATCGGTCTGTGGGTTGAGTGTGTTGGGTTTCGATGCTCAACCCAACTTACCACTCTATCAACTATCAACTATCAATTATCAATTATTGAAATCGATCGAGTCAGTAATGAGATTTACTCCTAGCCAGTTGCTGATTTCGCGTGCCAGCCATTTGATTTCGCGTTCGGTGAGATCTTGGCCGGTGCTGAGGATGCGGACTGGATCGGTCTGGCGGAGTTCTAAGAGCAGGCTGACTTTGGGGGTTTTGAGATCTCCATGTTGATATTTATCGACGATCGCTTGACTGATCTCGTTGGTTTTCAGGTGCTTAGGGCGACCGCGATCGAGTCCGTAGAGATGTTGGGAGAGGGTAAATTGCTGGCGATCGATCTTGATGAGCGTGTGCGAGAGAAATTTATCGGCGAGATCGAAAGATAAGTGGAGTCCGCTTTTGAGCAACCAGAGGGTCAAAGGGAGTACAAATAATAATGCCACGCTCAACCCCACTTTGACCGCTACCTCCGTTGTCGCCACGGTCAGTGGGATCGAGATATAGATGCTCAAGGAGATCAGGCCGAGGACGAGGGTATCGATCATCCCAGCCAGTCCGAGTTGATGGATCGCAGCGCGATCGGGTCGAAATCGTGCCGGGATCTTCAGTTCTAGTCGATCGGCTTTACTGGTCAGTTGAATTTTACTCCCTGAAGGTTGGCGCATGATAAATCGATTGACAGTTGAGGGTTAATTCAGTTGGGGATTTTGAGCTAATGGCGATCGAACGGCGGGTATCGATCGATTGCTGGCTAGATCTTGGCTACTGAGCTGTTGTTGTAGAGAGCGACTGGGATCGATCGCGATGCCAGTCACTCCGGTTGGGGCGATCTCAAGATCGGGACTCCACAACAGCCACCGACTGCCAGGGGGGAGAGTGGCGATCTGTGTCGATCGACTCGTGAGACAGACTACAGGGATAGAGGGGATTTCGCTAGTTGTCAGTTCGCCCATTTGGACGGCGGCGAGGGTTTCTAAAACCTGGCGCGTACCAGAAATCAAGCCAGTTCTGGCCGTCCAGAGTTGCACGTTCAGCCGAGCGTCGGCATAAAAATACAGCGAACAGGCGGCAATTACGGCCTGTTCAAAATCGGCAGCATCCCAAGTAGCACTACTATCGAGATAGATGGCTAGATCTTGGCCGCCCCGATCGATTTCCAGTTCGCGCACCTGAAAGTTGCCATACCGCGCACTAGTGCGCCAATGGATCGATCGGATCGGATCGCCATAACGGTAAGGACGCAATGATCGAGTCACGCCTTCATTCGCAGCTTCGAGCCGTCGATCGGCAAACTGCCGATTTTGGCGATCAGGGCTACCCATCCCGTCGATGAGCGGACAGCGATCGAGTTTGAGTGCGGGTGGATAGACATAGGCGATCGCCGTCGCCAGTCGATCGCGCCGACACCAAAACAGACCGAGCGGCGCACCACTATGCAGGGCGACTTTTTCCCATTGATACACCCCTCGGCGGGCGGTCGGCTGTCGATAAATCCATTTATAATGATTTTGGGGTAGGATCTGCTCGATCGATACTGTTGGCAGATTGCGTTCGTCGAAGCTAGTGAGATCTCGGACTTGAAATAAAGTTTGCACCTGCGGGGTGGGATTGGAAATCGTCAGGGCAATCTCTAACTCGGTGCCAGCCGTAACTGGTAAAATCGGTTCGCGCTCGATGGTGAGCGAGCGGAGCGATCGCAGGGGGAGAATTGCGCCGACACTGAGTAAAGCGACACCAATGCCACTCAAGACATAGAGCCAGCCAGCCATCGTATTCGTGGCCGCCCCAAAAAAGCAAATTGTCAAGACTCCTAGCAACCAGCCACCATAGGCAGGAGTTACCCAATTTTTTTCCAGCCAGGTTGTCGCACGATTGAGCATGAGGATGGCGATCGAAATCGGTCGTTGATATTAGTTAGAGTACCCACGCGCCAGCGATCGAGCACTGCCCATCCATACTCAAAATTTGGCAGCTCGAAATTACTAACGTCCGCTCGCTCGCATTATTTGGTAACCATTGCCGCTCCAAATAAATAACTCCCAACTCCCTGCTCCCCGCTCCCAACACCATCAAACCGATCCTAACCCCCACAAACGCGGTAAAATTTCTATCTAAGTGCCCTACGTACGCTCTGTGCCTCCGCCCCATTGTCTCGATCGACGATCGTCACCACCGTGAAACTGTCAACTGTTAACTGTGCTAGGTATTCATGACGCTCCAAATTTATCAAGGTGTTTCGGCTTATTATCATCGATCGGCGATAATTATCTTACTAGTTGGCTTCTTAGTGAGATTGGTTATCTCGATCTGGCTGAATCCTGGATTTGATGAAGCCTACTATTATCTCTACACGCTGCATCCCGACTGGAGTTATTTCGATCATCCGCCGCTAGTCGCGTTGACCACTGGCATTGGGGTATGGTTGACAGGGCATGTCTCTGGGTTCACGATTCGGATCGGGACATTACTGTTCTACACTGGCTCATTAATCTTTTTATATCTAGCCGCGCTCCGCTTGTACACGTTGCAGATCGCGATTAATACCCTGGCGATCGCTTCGGCAGTGCCGATTTTTCAGTTGGCATTTGGTACTTTAAATGTGCCAGATACGCCACTATTATTTTTTTGGGCGATGTCCTTATGGTTGGCGACCCAGGAATTCTTTAATTATCGGGTGTATCGCCCTAGTTTTCGACTGACGTTATTGTGTTTGACAGTCGGTTTAGCTTGTTTGGGTAAATATCATGGCTTTATTTTGGGCTTAGGTTTAATTGGATTTTGTCTATTCGAGCCAAATTATCGCAGCGCGCTGCGATCTAAGTGGTTCTTATTCGGCATCCCCATTTTCCTACTCACAATTTCACCCGTATTGTATTGGAATATCGAGCATGATTGGGCATCATTTCGGTTTCAATCAGAACGGGCAGTGCCGAATAGTAGTTATCAATTTGAGCGGGTACTCACGACATTATTAGTAGAAATGCTGTTTTTATTTCCGACTTTTGGCTTTCCCCTATTATGGTCGGTGATTCGGACGACGATTCAACAAGTTCGGAATTTAAAATGGCAACAATCTGCCCATAGTCGAGCATTGCGAAATGATTGGGATTTAGAAAAAAGAGCATTATTAATGTGGTTGTCATTGCCGCTGATCCTGGGGTTCACAATTATTTCTGGCTATCAACAAATTTTACCAGCCTGGAAAATGCCTGGATATTGGTCGGCAACGATGTTGCTAGCCGAACGGGTTGCCATTAATCGTCGCTATTCCCAAGTACGCATTCCCTATCGCTGGTTTTTTGGTTCGGTGGGGGTCATTATTTTATTGATGTCGATCGGCTTATCCCATATTGCTTTTGGTGCCTTTCAAACAACTGGTAAACCGTCATTATTGGGAATACTCCCACTGCCGATCGCGACTGATACTTCGACTCAACTGTTTGATATCCAACAGCTTCGCCAAGGATTTGTGAGTAATAATAAGTTAAATACAGCTTTGAAAAAAGCCGATTTTGTATTTACTAATCGCTATTATTTAGGCGGCCAGATTGGTATGGCGATCGAGCCGGTATTTCACAAGCCGCTGACTTGTTTCGATCCCGACCCGCGCGGCTTTGCCTTTTGGTCGCAACCTAAGCAATGGGTCCGCAAAAATGCGATCTATCTGGGTAGCAAAACTTTTGAAGTCGATCTCGATGCCCAAAAACGCTATCCAAGTTATTTTAAAAAGTTGACAAAATTAGGTGAAATTCCGATCCGCAGAGGTGGGGAAATAGTCCAAACTTTTAGCGTTTATCAAGCCCAAACCATGTTGAAACCGTTCCCGCGTCCTTATGGAAATTAGGATGTCGCACTGAAACTATGGCTTCAGAAAATTGTCAATAGTGAGCATTGAGCTTGTTAAAAGCAGCGTTTTTGTGTAATAACCAGTTCTAGCGGCATATCACAACAGCAATGCAAAGATTTAATCTCACCGTCTTTAAACAATTTTGGGCGATCGCCAAATCATACTGGTCGAGCGAGGATAAGTGGCGCGCACGGGGTTTATTACTAGCGGTCATCCTGTTGTCATTGGGTTATACCGGATTGAGCGTACTGCTCAATAACAAGCGCGGCGTATTGATCTCGGCACTATCGGCGCGCGATGAAGCCAGATTTTGGCAGACGATTGTGGTGTTTGCGGGGACATTGGTAGTCTATGCACCCCTGTTTGCTGGCTATGTCTATTTACGCGATCGATTAAGCGTGGAGTGGCGACAGTGGTTGACCAATTCGTTTCTCGATCGCTATTTTCAGCATCGCGCATTTTACAATCTCAACTACGCCGCCGCGAATATCGACAACCCCGACCAACGAATTGCCGAAGATGTTAAAAGCTTTACCCAGGAGTCGCTGACGCTGCTACTCGCCGTTGTCGATTCCATTCTGGCGATCGCGGCGTTTACCAGCGTGCTATGGGGGATTTCGCCGCCCCTGATCTTATTTTTGGTCGTCTATGCCTTAGTCGGTACGCTGACGACGATCGGGATTTTCGGTCAGCCACTGATGCGACTCAGTTTCGAGCGGCTGAAGACCGAAGCAGACTTTCGCTTTAGTTTAGTCCGCGTGCGGGAAAATGCCGAAGCGATCGCCTTTTATCAGGGTGAAGGCTATGAATCCGATCGCATTAAAAGTCGATTTGCAGAAGTATTTGATAATTTCAAACGCTTGATTTTTTGGGAATTAAATCTAAATATTCTGACGAATGCTTACGAATTTATTCCGTTCATTTTGCCCGCGATCGTCGTCGCACCAGGGATTTTTGCTGGCGAGTTAGAAGTCGGTAAAGTTACTGAAGCTCAAGGGGCATTCATTCGGATCTTTTTCTCCCTCAATCTGATTGTGGCGCGGTTTCAATCTTTGACCACTTTTGGGGCGGGTGTCGAGCGGTTGTACACTTTTATGCAAGCTCTCGCAGGGACTGCCAGCCAAGATTTAGATTCAGTCAGTGAGGTTCAAACCACGATCGCAACAGCAGAGATTGCCGCCACTGATCCGTCACTAGCAGAGCGACTAGAACTAGAGCACATGACACTGCAAACTCCCAACCGCGAGCGCACTTTAATTGCCGATTTATCGGTGAAATTATCACCAGGTGAGGGGTTACTGGTCAGAGGGCCGAGCGGTTGTGGCAAGAGTTCGTTGTTACGCGCGATCGTCGGTTTGTGGGATGCCGGTACGGGCAAGATTATCCGGCCACCATTGGCACAAATGCTATTTTTGCCCCAACGACCGTACATGGTCTTGGGGACATTACGCGATCAAATGTTATATCCACATATGGATGCCGAAGTTGAGGATAGTTATCTGAGCAACATTTTAATTCAGGTCAATTTGCCCAATTTAGAACAGCAACATGGCGGCTTTCATACCGAACAAAATTGGGCGCAGGTGTTATCTTTAGGCGAGCAACAGCGATTGATTTTCGCTCGATTGCTGATTAATAAACCACGCTATGCAATTCTAGATGAAGCGACTAGCGCGCTAGATTCGCAAAATGAAAAACAGTTATATCAACAGCTCCGCGATTCGGGGATGACGTTTTTGAGTGTCGGTCACCGCGAAAGTTTAAGTGATTATCATCAGTCAATTTTGGATCTAGCGACCGATCGATCTTGGGAGTTAACCATGCGGGGAAAAAGCTGAGCGCAGCAGCTATTAGTCCGCTTCATCCCCAGCAGGTGGGAGCGAAGCGGTATAAGTCTCATTGACACGATCGATCGTTTTAGGGAGATTAACCAAAACGGCGATTGACTTCGCGGCTTAATTGGACGTAGGTGTTATAACCCCTGCGCTCCAATCGCCGCGCCGCCCGCTCGGCTTCTCGACGATTGTAGTAGGAATTTTCCAAAATCCACGATCGATCGCTCCGATTGCGATAATAAACATTGAACCGGCGATCGTTGCGCTGATACTGGGCGATCTTGAGATTTGGTTCCCCACCAGCAAGTTGTCCGACTGGTTGTGAATCTACAGCGCTGGCCTTGAATGGCATAGTCGCTACAAATCCACTACACACTAATGAGAGCAAAATTAACTTGTTCATAATTTATGAAGAGTAATTCAGAATTAAATTCAACTGTGAATTTCGACTCTAACCGAGCGATCGAGTCTTAATAATACTTAGAATAATCGATCTAATTAATACTAGTATCTGTCTAATGGTCGATCGATTCTCTACTCCATTTTGGAGATTTTCAAATCCAACTAGTACAATCACATCAGCCTAGATCGGCTTCAAATGCTTGGTCTCCGCTAATATCTATGAAGCTAATAACTAGCTACCTCACGATATCCTCACATTTAAATTGTCAGATGAGTGTCGATCGCGTTGCTGGAGCGATCGACAATGGTTGGTTAGGACTGATTAGTGGTGATGTCTTTGACAATTTCACCAGCAATCGATGGCTAATCGATCGGATATGTAAAGTTGAGGCCAACAGAGCGAAGGTTGTAGACTGGGCAAGGATATAACATCTCCCGATCGAGCCTTCGTGCGACCGAGTTGCCGTAAAGGTAACAAGCATATATACGAAGAACACCAGCACGATCTTGATCACGTTGGCGGAGCATCTCCACAAAAGCATTGCTAATGGCGAGAGCGAGAATATGGTGAATTACCATATTCTCGAAGCTGGCGCGGCGTCATTCGGCGGTCGCCAGATCCTCAACTACTATCGTTTGGTTTTCATGAACCAGTTGAGTTGTCAGCTTAGAGGATGTTTAGAAAGTATAAAATAACACTCATAAACAGATGTCTGCACTCGATCGGGTTGACTCATGAGCTTCAATCAAAATTTTCAGCAAAAGCATAACTCCTGATGGGGCTACAACAGACCTATTATTGAAGCTATTTACTCCAAAGCCGCCCAACTTAGCATCCCAATCAAGTCAGGATTCCAGCCAATCAGAGCCACATTAAAGTTGCGAAGAGGAGCTGAATTATTATTTAGCGACATCGATCGGCGAATTCGCCAAGAATAAGCAGATTGGATGTATCTGAACCTCCAATCTGTCTAAAACAATATTAATTTGCGAATAGCGACATTTAATTCGCGAATGTACATTTAAGCTGGCGGACGGATTCGAACCCCCGACCGGCTGATTACAAAGCTTTCGCTTTTAGATCTCTCAAACCATTGCCTATCAATAAATATCTAGGTATTTGAACTATCTATTTCTGGAGGAAGATCGTCAATCGACCCTCAATTTGAACTTTTGACATGAGTCTTCGAGTAACTGTAAATGAGTTTCAGAGGGGCTTGATATGGCTTATCGCTGAGACATCAAGGTAATGTTTTTCGATCATCTCTACTGAATTATCTACCCACTTGGCGATAATCGCTGGCGATACGTTTTTACCAATTTGGTCGGTGATAAAGGTATCGCGACACGAGTAAGGCGTTGTAGGCCGATCGATAATCGGATCTACAATTTTATCCCAGGCTCGACAGGAAAAATTCATGTAATCGATCGGTCTACCTTCCTTACTCGGAAAAACTAGATCTATTTTGGGTTTTCTTCCGGCTCGCCGATCTAACAAAAAATCTTGCAATGCTTGCTGACATGGGAATGTCCGTTTGCGATTGTTCTTGGAGAGTCGATTCTTGACGGTAGTTTTACCGATTTTGACGATCGAACGATCGAACATAATCTTAGAACAATCCTGATCGATTTGTGCCCACTCTAGCCCGATGCCTTCTGATGGTCTGCAACCAGTCATAAACCAAAACTTTACCAGCGGGGCATAGTGCCGATAATTCTGGCTTTGCTCGAAAGCTGCGATGATGCGATCTCTTTCTTCAGCATTGAAAGCGTTCGCCTGAGTAGCTTCTTTCTCGATCCGAATTTCCTCAGCCATTCCGATGAATGGGTTATGGATGGTTGATACCTTCTGATGTTTGATACCCCATTTTGCCACTGTCGCTAGTGAGGATAGAACGCGGCGGGTCATTCCGGCTGTCGTATGTTTTAACAACCAAGTCCTAACCTCTAAAGCCTTATCGATTGATTGGTGAGGGCACCTGTTCACATGAACGCCGATCGCATTGACTAAATAGTGCATTGATGCGGGTTTTAGGCTTTTGGCTTTGTACTGACAATATTCAGCCCAAAGTTGAGCCAACGTCAGCGATGGCTGTGGTTCTGACGTGACTTGAATATATTTTGCAAATGAGGGATCGAAATTCCCTTTTAACCGATCCCATTCGATTTCCCTGGCTAGGGTTTCGGCGTAGAGACGATTATTTTTATTGTCTGGCAATCCCAGACTGAAAATTTTTTGTTCGCCACCATACCAAGTGCGCGGAAATCGCAGCCTTACTCGACCCCGCACGATAACCACGGCGATCGAGCCTTTTGGCGTTCTAGTTGTCATAACTACCTCGTCCAGAGTAACGGCCTAACTGGTGGGCTGTTGGTGTCAACTTTTGCCAATAGATCGATCTGCTCTTGGGTGAGGTTAATTATTCTCACATGCCACTTAGTGACGTTCCCAGCTCCTACAACTTTTTTCGGTTTCCAGGCCGTAACCCCCAACGCGATATTAATATGACTTTCCCATTCGACGGCGACCGCCTTCCGGCGGAAGATCATTACTGTCTCGCTCAGTTGGCGATCTATTTCGGGTGGTTTTGGTGTTGGCAGATCGTCCCATCCGGTTTCACCAGATTCGATCGATCGATGGGGTGATGTGTCGATCGGCGCGTATTCGTCGAGGTCGAATAGTTGCGATTGTTCTAAAGTAGCTTTCTCCCCTGTTTTCTCCCTTAACTCCCTTCTTTCTGTTATAACTGGCTCTGCGTCTCGATTATCGTTAGGGGAGTTGCTAGGGAGTTGCGGGGAATCGGTAGGGCGTTGCAGGGAATTACTAGGGGAGTTATCGATCGATTTGTGCTTTCCTTGGTTGATACCCAAGTGAACCATGATGTCAAAATCCTTCATTGCGGGGATGACATAATCATAATATCCAGCGATTTTAGTTTCTTTTTGGTAAACGCCGAACGGAGCAATCGCTTGGGTGAAATTTTTATAGCCAAGTGCGTGTTCTCCATGTTCTTCACTCCATGCCGTGTATCGTTGATACAAAGTTTTAGGGTGAATTATGGCTCCAGTCTCGAAGGTTTTGTGCAGAAAGACAAACCACGGATTATTCGCTTCAAAGCGTTTGATCGAAGCTTGCTTAACTGCTTGAATTTCTCCAGCGGTGGCAATCCGCCGCACCGTCTCCGCTTCACTGATACTCCAAGCCCAGTTAAATATACCAGGCAATTCGGCATTTATTTTTTTCTGCAAGTGTATATCTTTGACTTTCGGCTGATGGTTGAAGGCTAGCGCGATAATTCGACGGTCTAGACCTTGTGAGCCGAATGGGGTTGGTGGTACCGAGTTATAAGCACGGACTAGGAAGGTGTTGATGGTCGTACTAATAATATCTTTGTAGAGGAATCTTACGAGCACAGGCTCATTCGAGACGATTTCGCTGTAGAGTCCAATATCGTCGAGTGCCCCTGTAGAGTCAGAACAGATCGAAACCCGCTTATCGAGCAACGAGGCTGCCACATTCGGGTTGCTGAATGATTTACCTCGGAATGTCCCCGCGTTCTCTCTCCCCACCATATTTCGCAGTGTTTCGAGTACCGTCCCCTTACCCGTACCTGGTTCGCCCAATAAGTCCCACGCACACTCGATAGCGAGTTTTCCAGCGGGTTTGGGAGTGAGTGCCCATCTAAAAAACGCTTGCACTAGCGCGATCGCATCGGCATCATTCCCCAGGGCTTGACCTAGTGATGTCAGCCACTCGTTACAGGTTAGCCCTGGTGCGTATTGGTAGGGTAGCACTGAGGTGATAAGGTTTAGATGTGAGTGTGGGGTAAATTTATTGGTGGTAGTAGTTAAGACCCCATTGCTGAAGGCGATAATGTTCGGGGGGCTCCAGCCATCGGCTACAGCTAGCTTAGATCTTATTTTTACAAGTACATCTCTAATACCTGACTGGGTTTGTCCTTGCCATTTGTTCGCCTCAAATAACGCGTAGATATCCCTGTTGATGAGGGTGTTTAGACCGTCTTGGCATAGTTGCCAGCATTTTCCCGTCCACTGGTACCAGCCAAAATTGGGGCGATATTTCCAACGATCGGCTAGAACTGATTCGACCAGAGCTAGTTTGGTTTCGAGCATCGGCGTTGCGGGTAAGTTAAAATTCTTGCGCCCATTTTTGTCGCGGTAGAATGCGGGTATGGCATGATAAACGAGTTCGGCAAATGCCGCTTCTCCGTGCCGCACGATAAAGTCGTCCGCCCCGTTCTTTTGGCGATCGGGTTCGGTCGGCAACAGGATAATTTTGGGATAACCCCCCATCTCTTCGATCCAGTTGGCTAAAGCCTTGAGAGCGTATTTAACCTGCCATTTCTGCATGATGTCTGAATCAAAACAGATGTAGATCTCTCGACCTTTGAAAATGCCTAGCTCTGAGAGATGCCGCAATTCTGGTAGGACTCTGCTGACCTCTACGTCCTCCTCCCCGACACGCGGTGAGCTGTCTAACCATGCCCATATTCCGGCCATGCCGATCGTCGCATATCCGGCCTGTGCCATCCGATCGGCTTTCTTCTCACCTTCACCAAAGTAGAAGGGGATTTTACGGGAATTAAATACCTGTCCCCAGTCGATCGACTGCGGAAAGTAAGGGCGACACCCTTCATCTTTACGGCTTAAATATTTTGGGGTGTCATCGCTCTGAAGCTTGCCCCATTCGGGTTTGAAGCGATAAAAGTCTTTACCATCGCTGCACTTGTAGGGCTTTCCGTATGGATCGAGATAGGGTATGACTAATCCCTCCATGTTGTAGCCGATATGCTCTTTTACCCAAGCACGATCGCCACTGAAGTAAGCTAAATTGCTTAAATTTGTCAGTCCAGATCCTTTTAGTTCGTCCTGGTGTTTGCTGTTGAGTTTTAGTTGAGTTATACTCATTAGTATTGTTAGAATTTGTTTGAAAGAGAGGTAGCTGTTGCGAGCTGCCTCTCTTGTTGTTTTGGTAGGTTTTGAAGTGATTTACATTTGGTTCTGAGGTATTAGGGTTTGCATTTTTGAATGTGGGGAAAGATTCGATATTTGCAATTTGTCGATCGGTGGATAAGTTGTGGCTGTTTTCTTATGTCTAGATTTATAATTCTTCTGTGCTTCCCCGATTCCTTCCAACTATCTCGGCGATCGATGGCCTTGAATGTCGATTCCTAGAATATTTTTCTACTAGTTCTACAGTCACTCTTCTTTGCTCTTCTACGCATAGATCGATTACGTGATAGCAGCTTTTAAGCCCTTTATTTGGATCTCGGAAAAACCCTACTTTTACTCTGAATATATCAGTTTTGAGGTCATGGGGTCGGAGAATATCTTTTCCAACCCAGAAGTCAAAACCTAATGGATCGACTGACGCCCAATCGATCGTCCAGTCGCCGTAATGAATATGATTTGGATTCATTCTCCTTTCTTCTCCCTATATTCAAAGCGGGCTTGCTCCATATCTTCATCGTGACATTCCTGGCATTTGTAGCCTGTTTCTCTCTTCCCTCCTTCACAATAGATCGTGAAAGCATGAACCGCTAAATTGTCACAATATCGGCAATATTGTCTAGCAGGTATTAACCAAGCGATCTCCTTGTCATCATTCCAGGCATTCATTGGCTGTAATTATTAGCAATAGACTGACCCCGTCTTTATTCTCTAGAGATGATATTCTCACATCGAATTTATGCTCATTTAGTACATCCAATGATATGCCAATTCTTTTTAGTAAATCAGCCTGGTGTTCGATATTAGTGTTTCTGATCTCACCCATCGATCGAGTCCTCTGGTGATGGTTCTATCTTGGTCTCAGCGAGTATACGAGTTAACTCTGCTTGTAGATCTGAAAGTAGTTCATGAGGGCTAAAATACCTGACTTTCTTACTTCCTAGCATCCCTATATTCTCAGCCTCAAGTCTAATACCTATCTGGATTTCAATAGAAGATCCATCAGCCATTAATATCTCAAAATCTCTGATATTCTGTTGCAATTCGCTCATTATTTATCTATTTATGTTTATACCGATCGATAAAGATGTAACAAAAGGTGCCTCTTATTTACGTCAGATATCCCTGCAAAACCCTTGCTCCAGGCCGTGGCCTCAGTTGGTTCGGATTGGTAACAATATCGGTCATATTCACCGATCGCCATGCTCTGGCAGTGGGTGACACTGACCGACATAGTTTTCAAGCCGCTGGTGATTCCATCGGCATCAAACCCATAGCTAAAGGACTCGCGGCCATACCTTTGATGACTTCTAGGGTAGCTTTGCAATCCCCGACGGCTGAATGATCCCCCCCTGGTAGTTTTTGCCAGCGGTAGCCGCCGTGATAGTCGTTCCACTCGCCGCAAAATTGGCTGTACCATTGCATGACACATTCGCCGGCGATCGGTGGCACGTCATAGCCACGATCGCCAAAGGTAAATATAAGTGCTTCTCGATCTAATGGAAGGTTATAGACCAGGAGCTTGCGGTCAAAAATCAGCTCATTTAAGCAATCGATAACACTGTCGAATGGTGGCTCATCTTGAAGGCTGATATTAGTCATGCCGTGGATAATTAAAGTCAGTGAAGGAGTCACCCCCTCCACTGCTCTCCAAAACGGAACGTGATAGTTTCCCATCATTCCGCTCCTCAGTAAAACGGTTATTGTCATTAACACGTCGTTACCAACATGTCGTCTTGCCAGAACCAAGATTCTGTCATAACTGGTGGCTTCGGCTTAGTACTATTACAACTAGATTTAGTGCCAAGACTGCCATCATTAGCAGTCTTTTTATCATGACAGTGCCGATGGAGAAGTTGCAGATTTTCGTATTTATCCGTTCCACCTTTCGATTTCGGAATAATATGGTCTGTCTCTAGAATATCTCCATCTTTGAAGTAGTTATTACAATAGGCACATTTTCCTTTCTGTTTCTTGAGTAATACTTTTACACTCTTCGATTTATCAGGATTGTTACCCCATCTTTCACTCCAATACTTCCATTCGCCGTTGTAAGGTGAGGCATTACCTTTGACTTTGACATAGCGTTTAATTTCTATGTCGCTGTGTTGAACCAGTACTTTCGGTTTTTCTCCATTGGTCGCGAACGTCCAGGTATCATTTCCGATGGTTCTAAAGTATTTAAGGCGTATCCACTTTTTACCTTTATTCCGATGTCGGTGTATCCCCCATTTCAAGAGTCTGTACACTAGCAGATGCCATAGTCTTGCAAAAATATCATTGCTGACTACGTGAGAGTAATAATTGCACCATCCCCTTATAATTGGGTTTAGTTTAGAAATTAAGGTTGCTTGGCTTACGCCTTGCAGCTTTTTTATTACCTCTACTATCTTTCTGTAGTGTCTCTTTTGACCCTCTATACTGGGTGTGATAATAGTTTTAAAGCCTAATAATTTTCCACTAGTTCCATTACCTGACGTATATTTTCCAACGGGAAACTGTTGAATATGAAAGCCAAGAAAATTGAATCCTGGTTTCTCTTCTTCAAAAACGTTTAAGGTATGGGCTAATCTGGTTTTACTTGGTTTTAATTCCAACCCAATGTCACTTAACCACTCTTCTATTTTTAACTTACACAGATTAACGATATCGATATTCTCATGAAGAATAACAAAATCATCTGCATATCTGATACATGAAATTGATTTGAGTTTATCTCGTAATCCAAGTTGGCGATTACGATAATCTTTCATATCAAAGTTAGGGGCTAATCCCTTAATCAATTCCTCTAATCCATGAAGGGCAATATTAGCCAACAAAGGACTGATAACTCCACCTTGAGGTGTGCCTTCATCTGTAGGGAACAACTTCTTTCCATCCATGACACCTGCTTTAAGCCAAGCACGAATTTGTCTTCGTAGGGTCGGGAAGGTATTTAATTTAGATAGAAGTTTATCGTGGTTAATACGGTCAAAGCATTTACTTATATCGGCATCCAGAACATATTTTGATTTCTGGTTGATGGACGTAAATATTGCTCCAATCGCATCGTGACATGAGCGTCCTGGTCGAAAGCCATAGCTATTAGGTTCAAATTTCGCTTCCCATTCGGGTTCGAGAACCATTTTCACTAAGGCTTGTAGAGCGCGGTCGTACATTGTTGGTATACCCAAAGGTCTTTTCTCATCTGTACCTGGCTTGGGAATCCAAACTCGGCGGGTAGGTTTGACCTTTGTGCCAATTTCAATCTTGTCAACAAGGGCGAGACGTTGCTTTGGAGTTAGTGATTTAACACCATCTACACCTGCTGTCTTTTTACCTTGATTATCTTGAGTGACTCGGCGGACTGCTAATGCTCTCGTAGACCAAGAACTTATCAGAAGTTTCTGAAGTCTGCGAACTAGCTTGACATTGCCACGAGTAGACGCTTGGAAAATCCGCTTTTGTAACTTAAAAACTTGACGGTCTAGCTTGCGCCAGTCAATCTCGTTCCATCCATACATCGGTTTTATTGCCGTGTTCATAGCATATTAATTACTACTTGTAGCTTTTCCTTCCGTGATACCGTGTGTACGTCTGCATATCCCTTCCGTTACGAAGGGCATTCGCTTCTTACACAATCTCTCCCATCAACTACCTACCAGTTGGTAGAAGTTACGTCTTAGCTGACTACTCCCAGCATTCGACCTCTGGGAGAGTAATCTGATGGGTTACTTCGTTCCATATAACCTTTGTTTTGTGACCTGTAGGATGACACCTTTTCACCGAGTTTTCGGGTAACGCTTGATATGCAGAGAAAAACGCTCATATCACCCTTTACTAATGCCCTTTTTGGGACTTCCAGCGCATATAGCCTTATTTCGCTGGTTCGGAGTAACGATGATTCAAACAGTGTCTTAGCAGAAGTTATCCATAGTCACTTACTCACGGGATACCAGTTTTAGGCTACCAGTATCTTTACGTTTTTACCCCCGCTTTATGGATTGATGGCTAGTCGCTACCATAGGGGATAGGTTTTCACTCCAGCGTCTGGAGGATTGGACTTGTGGTTTCTAGGATAATCCCACGCACCAATAAGGTTATATAGTTGTCATCTGCAAGGGATTAAAGTGCGAACTCAATCCTAATGGATTACCCTACAGAAGCCTCTCGTCCCCTGATTGCTCAGTTTAGAGAGAACGAATCGCACTTGTCTACTCCCTTAGCTACAGTAGCCACTGAATTTCTCGAACGTCAGGGACTTGCCAAAAGTACCGTACAGTCCTACGAACTGACTCTATTACCCTTGCTAGCTGAATACGGTAGTTATCCAATTGAGATCTTGAGTCGCTCGATACTCACCGCCTACCTCGACGGCTTATCCCATCTGGCATACACCACCCATCAACGACATCAAGCAATTATCCAAGCCCTGTTTAACTTTGGCGTAGATCGAGGTTACTTAAAAGCCAACCCCCTCGCGCGACTGCAACGCCGTAAACCCAACCCCGAACGAGACGAACACTTTTCAGATCGGGTTATCCGGTACTTATCACCTGCCCAAATCGCGCAGCTCTACCAAGTAGTTACCCCTCACTGCCGAACGAACGCGCTAGTCCACCTACTGCATCGCTCAGGTGCGAGGATTGCCGAACTGCTGACATTAAACCTAGCAGATCTGCACCTGAGCGAACGGAAATTTCAGGTGATTGGCAAAGGTAATAAAACTCGCTGGTGTTTTTACAGTGAAGATGCTGCCAGCGCACTGACAAAATATCTCCAATACTATCGCCACCGCGACCATCCAGCTTTATTTACCGCACAACAATCGTTAACTAGGGTAGTAACTCGGCTCAGTTATCGAACCGCACATCGAGACTGGACGCGCCTAATTGAGAGCGCACCAGAACTCGACGGTATCAGAATGCACGATCTCAGACACACCTTTGCCACCGAACGGGTTGGCTTAATGGGGATTGAAGAGTTACGCGCCTTGATGGGACATACCAATCTTCAGACCACACTCCGCTACCAAAAGGTTACTTCCGAACGCGCAGAAATTGTCGCTCATTCAGCATTAGAACGCTTACTTCAAGATCCATAAAATACCTGTTTATAGCTATGAATAAATCGGCAATAGATCTGGTGTGATTGATGCTGAGTCCAAAATGACAGAGTATGATCTATACTCTGCCTTCAACAACCGAGTGTTGTTGGCTTTGGTCGAAATTCTCCAACAACTTTATGACCGCTATCGAACGGTCAGCTTATCCCCGATTCATATCTCAAGCCAATGCCAAAG
>NZ_JANNDR010000256.1:0-3583 GCF_031378165.1 Chamaesiphon sp. OTE_75_metabat_556 | reverse complement strand
ACAGATTGGAATGAGGATGAAAATCTCTGGTTCACAATGGAATAGTCTCAATGTTCCCCAAATGTTAAAGCTCAGATGCGCTTATCTCAATGGCGACATTCGAGCAGGTATTTATACCTAGTACATTTATGGGATGCTCCCCAATTCTTTCCCCTGTCGATTGATATAAAGAAGGCGATTGCCTAACTTGACTTCAGCAATTCCATATTGAAAATCGATCGCTTCATCAAACTGCATCGGGATCTGAATTTTACCTTGGGTGTTAACATAGCCCCACTTTTTCCCAATACGTGCTTTGACTAACCCCTCATTTGGCAAACTGTCATAGAAGTTATCTGCCCCAGGTCTGTTGGCAAAATCTTGACTGCTAATTTCATCGATCTGAGCGGGTGTAACGATGTTTCCTTGCCGATCGATGAAGCCATATTTATTTTTCTCTTTAAACATCGCTAAAGCTCCAAATCGGCGATCGAACTGGAAGCTAGCTTCAAATTTGGGTTGGATGACAATATTTCCCTGCCGATCGATCGCCCCCCATTTGTTGCCGATCTTGACAGCAGTGATGTGATAATCAAAGGCAAAGGACTCGACCTCTTCAAATTTAGGTGGAATTACAAACTTGCCAGTCCCATCGATAAACCCGTATCTACCATCGATCTTTGCTTGGGCTAGACCGTTATAAAAATATTGATATTGAAATAGCATCTTTGCCTGAGTTTCGATCTGGGTGACATCAAATCGAGCGGGAGTTATCACCTTTCCCGATTCATGCACTAATCCCCATTTTCCCCCGACTATGTATATGTAAAGACCTTTGTAGGTATCACCACCTCGCGATTTGATGACTCGATTCCATCGATAACCGGGCAAAAGTTTTCCCTGGCGATAAACGCCACCATTTTTGACCTCAAAAGCACTATTGTTAGGTTTGCCATCTTCTAAAATATATTTGCAAGCAGCAATTTCGATCTGCAATCCACGATTGTTAATACATTGCTGTCGATCATTAGTCTTTACCAACATCCCCCCGCTAGCAAAATTGCCGCTTGGTTCTTCTTTAAACTGTGGTGAGACGATGAATTTTCCTTGCTGATTAATTAAGCCATATTTTTTATCGACCATGACAACTGCCACACCTCGATCGAAACCTCTAGCAAAATCGAAAGCCGGAGTGATAAACTTACCTTGCTTATCGATAAATCTGACTTTTTTTTCAACCTCAACCAGGGCAACACCCTCATAAAAACTAGCAGGCATCAAATTATCGCGGTGTGGAAAGCGTGGGAAAATAGCCCATTCACCTCGTTCATTAATGAAACCAAGTTTGCCATTCTTAATTACACCTGCTAACCCTTCGCGGAAAGGAGATATAGTCTGGAAGTAACCAGGTGGCTTGAGTAATTTCTCACGTTTGAGATCGAAATAAGCTGATTGATTCCGCACCTGCACGATGCCGATCGATCCCTCTAGTTTATTGAGGGTGCTGAAATTCAACTTTTCATAAGGATTTGGCTCCCAATCTGTGGCGGTGCTAGATGGTACAGTCCTAGAGAAACTTTTGTCGTTTCTACAACCAGTTACCAAGCATAGCATCGAGATGAGAGCAATCTTACCAAGAAGATGATGAATCGACATTTGAGATATCTATAAATGAACCCAGATATCTGAAGATACATCAGTTATCGCTCTATTTCCAGAACCCAAAAACAAGCTAGATTTAGAATTAACTGCATTGGCAACTCTATACACCTCGGCAAATTTTGCTGTCGCTTACTTGACCCAAAAGGCGAGGGATTGCTGGTGAGATCTAACCTTTGAATTTTTTAGTCAAGCCGACTGCCTTTTGATATTTATCCATCTGTCCTTGTTTTTGAAACAACAAAGCCGCCTTGTCCATATCGACGATCGCCTCAGAACTATTACCTAGCTCGTACTTGAGTAAACCTCTGTTGTAATAAGCATTGGCCGAACTCGGATCGATCTCGATCGCGCGATTGTAATCCGGCATCACCGCCGATTTGTCGCCGAGTTCGTATTTAACCAAACCGCGATTGGTATAAGCAGATCCGTACTTAGGATTGATTTGAATGGCGCGATCGTAATCTTCTAGCGCACCTTTATAATTTTCCGCGCGGTGTTTATTCAGACCCCGATCGTAGTAACCTTTGGCATACATTGGATTGAGTTCGATCCCGCGATTGTAGTCGGTCAAAGCACCTTGGCGATCGTCTAAATCATCTTTAGCATTACCGCGCTCGATATAAGCTTTGGCATAATTAGGTTTAAGTTTAATCGCTCGATCTTGGTCGGCGATCGCGCCTTGTTTGTCACCTGAATAATACTTAGTTATCCCCCGATTGTAGTAACCTTCGGGAATATTCGGATCGATTTGGAGTCCGCGATCGTAGTCAGCAAGCGCACCTTTGGTATCGCCTAAGCCACTTTTAGCATTGCCCCGTTCGATGTAAGCATTGGCATAGTTGGCATCGATCGCCAGAGCGCGATTGTAGTCAGCTATTGCTCCTTGATAATCCCCAGTATCATATTTATCATTACCTCTACTGGTCAAAGCTGCCGGTGTATTCGCTATTTCAGCGATTTGGAACGATCTCGCACCAGCCCGATCGAGATCAGGAGTTGTAGCTTGAGCGGAGATCGCAAATAACCCTGGCGCAGTCAGCAGGGCAGTGAGGATAAAAGTCGCTATTTTCGTCATCTTGTCAATAAAAAGTAAATATTTTATCTAGACTCAAGATCGCACTTAAAAGTTCAAAAAAATTACTCGGTAGCCGATCTATCAACTATTGTCTGCTACGATAGCGCAATCGATCGTTCCAGACAAATAGATAGACTGCGTAAAATGATTAAATAAAGGTTAAGTCTATCTTAGCAATAGGTTGCGATGACTGTTGGCTGTTGTTCGATCTCGATGGAAATTGCGATCGAGCGAGGCATTGACAAAATCTACTTTTGTCAATGCCTCAAATTGCAACTATTGCGAATATTTGGGAGCTTTTTAGAGCCGATCTAGCTTATCGCTCGAAGTCGCAGGATTTGACTCTGGAGTATGAGTTGCCCCTGGCAAATTGAGCTGTTGCTCGGCATTACCAGTAAGTACATTCGCTGCTGGCGCAGTGGTAGCGGCGATCTGGGGTGCTGAGGGCGATCGATCTGCCGCAACTGTCACATTGTTGTTGTTATGAGCGGCGATCGACCATTCCTTGGCTAGACTGATGATATCCGATGGAATCATCACCAGGGTAGTAGTGTTATTTTCGGCACCGATTTCAGTCAACATTTGCAACCGCCGCAATTCTAGAGCGGCGGGATTTTGCATCATCTGTTGGGCGGCTTCACTGAGCAATTTCGAGGCTTCTTGTTCGGCTTCAGCTTTGATCAAGCGCGCCCGTTTTTCCCGTGCGGCTTCGGCTTCTTTGGCCATTGCTCGTTGCATCGAGATCGGGATTTCGACATCTTTTAATTCGACTCGTTCGATCGCCACGCCCCACGGTTCGGTGATTTCATCGACGATTTCCTGCACTTTGGCGTTGATTTTATCGCGACTTTGGAGCATGTCATCGAG
>NZ_JANNDR010000227.1:0-13810 GCF_031378165.1 Chamaesiphon sp. OTE_75_metabat_556 | reverse complement strand
GTCTTTGGCAACCAAATCCAGCCCTAACCGCCTGATTTCAGCCTTGAATTCATCATTTAGGAATTCACTAATGTCGCCATGTTCGCCCGTCCCTAATGACATCCTCGTTAGCTCCCCATCTACCAGTTCATAACGAGTATCGGTGCCATCATCATAAGTGAGATACTCTGCAAGAGTTATGCGTTTTGTCGTGGCGATTGTCATGGGGCGATTTTTCCCTTACTTCACCTGAATACACCGATTATATCTTAGGAGAGCTGGATATTGGATCTTGAAAATTAGATTGGAATCCATTCGCAAGTTTTCTATACATCAGCAACAATTTTGTCAGTCCCGATGGTTATGATTAGCTGATGAAGTAGTCACACTCGATCGAAATATTCAGTAGGGATAATTTATGAATTAACCCTACTGAATATTTCAATCGCAGTTGACTCGATCGATTCAGTGATGCAAATAAAGTCTGTTGTCCTTTACTGGTCAGTTACCAAACACCGAATGGCTTCGAGCAATCCTCTGGCTTTATTTAAAGTTTCCTCATATTCCGTCACTGGATCGGAATCGGCTACCAATCCCGCGCCCGCTTGTACGGAGACAGTATGATTGCCCTTGCCATCAGGACGCACAACCATCGTGCGGAGGGTGATGGCAGTATTGAGTTGCCCTTCAAAATCATAGTAGCCATACACACCCGAATACGCCCCCCGCCGACAGCCTTCGAGGTTGTAGATGATTTCCAGTGCGCGAATTTTGGGTGCGCCGCTGACAGTACCTGCGGGGAAACAGGCTTTGAGTAGATCCCAGGCGGTTTTACCAGGGGCGAGTTGACCGACTGCATTGCTGACGATGTGCATTACGTGGGAATAGCGTTCGATCGTCATTAATTTATCGACGACTACGGTGCCACTGGCACAAACGCGACCCAGATCGTTGCGGCCTAAGTCTACGAGCATCACATGTTCGGCGACTTCTTTGGTATCTGCTAATAGTTCCAATCCCAGGGCTTCATCTTCTTGGGGTGTCTGTCCGCGCCGCCTGGTGCCAGCGAGAGGGCGGAGCGTAGCTTTGAGCGTACCATCATAATTGCGATCGGCTCTGACCATTACTTCGGGACTAGAACCGATAATCTGCCAATCCCCAAAGTTGAAGTAAGCCATGTAGGGCGAGGGATTGACCAGGCTTAACGATCGATACAGATCGAAGGGATCGCCAGTATAACCAGTAGACAAGCGTTGGGAAACAACCACTTGGAAAATATCACCTGCGGTAATATGTGCCTTCGCTGTTTCGACATTCGCGCAGAATTCCGCTTTGGAAGTGTTACTGGTATAAGCTGCGGGGAGTTCGGTGAGTGCGGGACTGGGTTGCGGCGGCGTCCATTGGAGGAACTTTGGTGTCAGTGGTTGTTGGAGCTTCTCGACGAGGGTTTTAATCCGTTCGCTCGCCTGAGCATAGGCGAGTTCCAGATTGCCGTTACAGCCTTGGAGATCGGCATAGGCGATCGCCCAAATTTTGCGTTTGACTCGATCGAAGACAATTAGATGGTCTACTTGCATCCACAAGCCATCGGGCAGGTCATCAGCAGCAGCAGGATGGATCGGGACTCTCGATTCGATCCATGTCATCAATTCATAGCCCCAGAAGCCAAATAAACCGCCGATTCCGCCTGGAAGTTGTGGGAGTTTCACGGGCTGATACGGCTCTAAACAGTCAGCCAGCGTTTGAAAGGGATTGCCCGTAAAGGTGGTAACGGTACCATCTCGGTGGGTTTGCCTTGTGAGATCGCCGCGATTTTCCAGTACCCAGAGGGGATTGCAGCCCAAGAAGCTATAACGTCCGACCGTTTCCCCACCTTCGACGGATTCCAGCAGGAAGCTATAGGGTTGACCCGCACATACTTTATGCCATGCCGAGACGGGGGTATCGAGATCGGCGACCCATTCTTGATAGAGGGGGATAAAGTTGCCGTGGCTGGCTAGCTGACTGAATCGATCGAAGCTGGGGAAAATCATTGCATTTACTGGAGTTGGTGACTGAAATCGATCGAAGTTGGGGGAAATCGTGACAAGGATTGCGGCAGGGTGTCTATTCTATTGTCTCTGGTGAGGTAGTTCTAGGGCAATAATTTTATATTTTTGTCCGGCTCTAGGTAGCTTGATGCGATCTACTGGCGTTGGCGGAGCCTCTCAGAATGAGAATCGATGGCTAGTGAGTAATTTTGACTAGCTGGCTCAGTGAATCTACTTGGTTCAGCCTGCTATCTCGAAGGTTCTTTTGCTACTTACATAGATTTCTGCATCCTATAGTTAGGATCTTTAGTTTAAGTGAAAATATACTTGGCGTTCGTCAAGACCACATGATATATTGATGATTATATTTGCTGGTTAGGAGCTTTTTGAAAAGTACACCTTGCTTCGACAAATACCGATCGTCTAATTAAGAAAAGCTTTACTGAAAATATAGACTTATCATCACTATTTTCAATAATATATATTTAAGACAAGTACTCGATCAAACGTCTCAATTTTCTGTCAGATTGTCAACAGATCTATGAATAAAGATAAATCAGTCAATAATGAATATAAATCAGTCAACAATGAATATATATCGATCGAGAATAAACACAGATTGGCCGGAAGCAAACACAGATTGATCGACGATAAAAATAGATCGGTTAGAAAGAGAAATAGATCGGGCAGAAATAAAAATAGATCGGTCAGCAATAAAGATAAATTAGCACAAACACTGCAACTAACTAGTAGTGCTTGTGCTGTCGTTGGTGGTGTCTTGCTTGCTGCTAATATAGAGAAAATTAGCAAGTATGGATTTGTATTGCTAGCAATGAGTTCTAGTCAACTATTGGTTGCAAGTATAATCAAAAAAGATGTCCGAATGATTATTTATTCTGGCTCTATATTTTTCTGTGTTGATTGCTTTGGCATCTATCGGTGGATTATTGAATAATTCAGTTCGATCGAGCCTTGGTGTGATTAATCACTAGCCCATGTAAGTGCCTCTTTGAAAGTAAATCCTGACATTTCATCGACGATCCCGACTTCTAGCACAGCCTGGAAGACGATCGAACATTGCAGGTTGGTGATAGTTTCCCGATCGAGTCCCCAATCTTGGAAAAAGATTGAGAGTATTTTAGTCTGATTTTCGCCAGATCGATCTCCGCCAATTATTAAACAGTGTGGTTCGTTGGCGATCGCTTGATACTCAACCAAGGTAAATACATTACTGATCTCTTTTTCCCAAATAGGTTTGTAAGACATGTCTAAAATTAAGCTTGATTGTTAAAGAAATTGATCGTCATTGCGGCTGTATTTGATAGTAGATCGAGTCCATCTGGGCGTTGCTGAATCCAGGCATGATTTATTTTAAAGACAAACCCTGAAATCTAGGGTAGGGGCAATTCCTGAAGCGGCGGTTTTATTCGGAGGTTCCCTCCGAATAAAAAACCGACAAGACAGCGGCTCGCGCTCCGTCTGCGACACGCCGAGCTTCGTATCTCCTACGGAGAGGCTTCGCCAACGTCTACGGCATTACCGTTCGCAGAGGGTTTAGCGAGACAGCGACTGAAATCACGCGGAGGTTCCCTCCGCATGTGTTTCAGTCAAGACAAGACATTGCCCCTACTCTAGATTTCGAGGGCATTTCATACCGCAATTGAGCAACGCCGAAAATCGATATTGCTGAAATTCATCAGTGCTAGTGATGACAGATGCCCGACTTCTGGGAGAAGTCAGGGATCTAGTACTAAGAACTAATGGCTGAGATCGAATTTACTCATACCGGATACCCGCATCGCTAAGACGTTGAATGGCTTCACCCAACCTGTCGAGATCGGCAATGAGACTAATTCTGACATAACCTTCCCCGCCAATCCCAAAGGCATTTCCTGGCGTGAAGACAACCCCCGTTCTTTGCATTACCATAAGCGCAAAATCGGTAGAATTCCACCCCACCGCGCAGGGAATCCACAGATACATCGTGGCTTTGGGGGGTTTAATTTTCCAGCCCAATTTGGCTAAACCTTGAATCATGAAATCGCGCCGTTCGCGGTAGCGATTTTGGACTTGGGTGACATATTCATCGGGTAATTCCAGGGCTGTTTGGGCTGCTGTCTGGAGCGCAGCAAAAATACCGTAGTCGAGGTTGGTTTTGAGCGTACGGAGTCCTTGAATGATCTGGCTATTCCCGACGACAAAGCCGACGCGCCAGCCTGCCATATTATAGGTTTTGGAGAGGGTATGGAACTCGACACCGATTTCCTTGGCACCAGGGATTTCCAGCAGGCTGGTGGGCTTGTAGCCGTCAAAGGCGAGTTCGGCGTAGCAGAGATCGTGGACTAAGAGAATTTGGTATTCGCGGGCAAAGGCAACTACGTCTTCAAAAAAAGTACGCGAGGCAGTGGCTCCGGTAGGATTGCTGGGATAGTTGAAGAAAAGAATTTTGGCTTCGCGGGCTACCGCTGGTGGAATATCATTGAGATCGATTTCCCAATCATTTTCGGCTTTGAGGATGATGTTATGGATTTTAGCACCCGCGATCGCGGGGCCGCGAAAGTGGACGGGATAAGCAGGGCTGGGGACGAGGACGGTATCGCCAGGATTGATATAAGCCAGCGCGAGATGTCCTAAGCCTTCTTTGGAACCAAGCAGAGGCAATGCTTCACTACTAGGATCGAGAGTGACACCATAGCGGCGAAAGTACCATTTAGAAATTGCGCTCCGAAAATTGGCGGTGCCTTCAAATGGGGGATAGCCATGATTGGTAGCTTCATCCAGTGCCGCTTTAGCCGCAGCGATTACGGGTGCGGGTGCGGCACCATCTGGATTGCCCATGCCCAAGTCAATCAGATCTACGCCTTGGCTGCGAGCATTGGCTTTGAGTTCGTCTAGCCGTGCAAATACATATTGGGGTAGAGATTGGAGACGTTCTGCGGGGCTAATCCAGTCTAAGGTCATTGTCTATAATTTATTGAGGCAGTTCAATTGCGATCGCCACCCTTTGAATCGAGAGTCATAGCGAAGTGCGTGTATCTAGAATATCAGGTTCCATCGCTATTGCTAGTGCGCCACGGTAATTCTCCCCAGAAAATGCGATTCGATCACGGACAAACCGATCTTCACCCGATACACTATGAGGCAGATTACATCGGATCTACCGATCGGGCAACTTTATTGCTATTCGATCGTCTTGCAGTTTATATATCTCCTCTATCGCCTCATCAAAACATTACCATGTTCAAGTTCTCGATCGTCATTCTTGTTAGCGTGGGAATGACTATAGCTACAGTTCTCACCCCTCAATTACCGATCGATGCGCGCGCGCAGAAGCTCAAAACCTGTGTCGATCCTCAACCTGTAGCCCAGCGGGTCGCACTGACTCTCAAAGCTGACAAACAAGCGATGGTAGACAATAAACATGTCTTTCAACCGCTGGCTGGTAAAGCCGCTGTTAAGCCAGGAGATATTATTAAGTACACTGTCATTGCCAAAAATAATAGTAGATGTCCGCTCAAAAATCTGATTTTAAAACTACCGATTCCTCGGAGCACTAACTATCTCAAGGATTCGGCAACGGCGATCGATGGTGCGGAATTATTATTTAGTATCGATGGTGGTAAAACATTTGTCGCTCAACCCAAGATCGGTACGCAACCAGCTCCGACGACTGCTTATAACTATCTGCGCTGGCGATTTCGCGGGCTGATGGCAACTAATGCTCAGGTGACAACTACTTATAAGTTGCAAGTGAAGTAGTTGGGAGTTGGGAGTGAATAGTTGATGATACATCGCAACACCGATCTCGAATGTTTGTAGGGATCGTTAATTGCCACTACCTAAGATATATAAACTCACTAAAGTGCTGCTATTCCAGAGACTATGTAAGAGCATCGGAGCCAATAGGTTTCGAGTGCGGACATAGACGGTGCCGAGGAGAATTCCGAGTGTAGTTAGTGGCAAAATTTCGGATAGGCTTAGATGCGCGACGCCAAATATTAAACCACTGATACAGATCGCACCCCAGGTTGGTAGGTAGCGGGTCAATGAAGGTAGTAGAAATCCCCGAAACAAGAATTCTTCAAATAATGGAGCTGCCACCGCCGCCGTCAGGAAAAATAGCAATAGGGCGATCGAATCTTTGCTTTCGAGCATGATTTGCAAGAGCGGGTTACTACCGCCCTGTCCGTGCCAGATTTTGTCGTTAATCAACGAAACAACGATCACTAATGGCGTCGCGACTAGATAGCCCCCGACTCCCCATAACAACCAATTCGATTTCCAGTTAAATTGAAACCAATCTGATGCTAATGGTAGATAAGATTTAATTGATAGATACAATACCCCAATGCCTAAACTAGACATCAACACATAGCTAGTAAATACATAAATACCTTGACCCTGAGTTGTCAATGTCGCTGGATTGACAAAGGTGCTAAATAAAATCGGCAATAAAAATTGGCCGACAAAAAAGAAGCCGACGGTAAATACTTGCCAGATAATCTCCCAATCCCAGGGTGTCTCCCACCGAACATCGATATTTTTAAGTATGGTTGTGGAGACAGTCGGATCGCCTCGGTGTTGCAGGAGCAGAATTAACCATCGAACGACAAAAAAGACAATTAAACCGACGCCACTCAACCCAATAATGACGCGAGGAATGGTGATTAAGGCTAACTTAATTAGTGCATTTTTAGCTGATACTTGTTCGGTTGCTTCTAGTTTTGCCAGCTTGGTATCGTCGCCCAAGTCTGTTGCTAATTTTTGTAAAACGCGATCGCGAAACCAGCCATCAAAATTGGCGATCGTTTTTGACTCGATTTGTGGTGAGGTATTTTGATTAATATCAGATGATTTCCAGATGTCAATGAGTGAGGTAGCCGCATTTTTGGATGTTGCTTGTTGAGAGTTAGCAATGATTTGCTGCCAAGTTTCGATCGCGCGTTCCGGTTGTTTGCTAGCGGCTTGGAGAATGCCAATCTGCAGATCGATTTTGTCAATTTCAACTTTTGCCGATGAGATTGTCTTGTTAATTAGATCGGTTTGGAGTTTGACTGACTTATTACTAGTTCCATCAGGAGGTGATACTGCCAATTCTGCTAAACTCAGTTTAAGATTCTCGATCGCCTGCTCGTCACTCTTTCTAGCTGTTTGATATTGTTTAGTCGCTGATTCGAGGATATCGGTACCGACGATCGATGTCTGTAATGCCCCCAGTCCCTCTAAATCGCTAGTCGGCTGCCATGCCGATGCTACCAGCACCAGATTGGTTTGATACAGCTCGAATTTTCCCTGAATCTGGGGTCGATCGATCGTACCGATCAGTGAGAGGATTAGTTTGATGAGGATAAAGACACTCAGTACGCTCAGAATAATGCGGCGGAGCGATTGAAAAGATGTGAGATTTTGGCGATCGAGACTCATTAAAAAATGCTAACTAAAATTTACAACCAGATCGTTATTATATGACGTTAACTCAGAAGTTTGCCTATCTATTTAGCAGTACTCTCGGCCTGAGTATCTTAATTTATTTATTACGCGGTTTTGGGATCGTTACTTTTTTGCCAGGTTCGATTTTGTTAGGATTAATTATCCTGGCAATTACCACTTTCTTTATTTACAGTGTGCTGATTACTAAACGCTAAGCGTCGTGACGACTTCCATCTGATGACAATCGAATAGTGCTGTTACAAACCCGACTTCTTGGAGAAGTCGGGTTTGTGTCCTCATCGATGTGACGATCGTTAAATATTTTGCTTGAGTCGATCGCTAATTACTACTTCAACGATTTAGGTTGCGTATTAGTAACTGGCGTTTTTTTGTTACGCTCGCGCAAGGATTGGATTTGACGTGCGCGAAAATCGCTACTAGCAGAATTTATTTCATCCTGGCGATCTCTGCTGTAATTAGGATTACTCTGGCCATTAAGTTGGGCTTGGTTGATCAATTGCATCAAGCCAGAGGTATCGCCACCAGAGGCGCGACTAAAGGGATCGCGATTGTCGCCGCTATTGCCAAAGCCACCATTAAACTGAGCTGAGGCGATCGTGGGCATGAAGGCGATCGATAATCCTAACAACAAACTAGCGGGGGTGAGAAATCTTTTCATGATTAACAACTAAAAATAGGGTGAATAAGGCGATCGTAACGACTATTTTAACAGCGAGCATCTATCAATCGAGATGTTTGAAATCCCTAAATAGTTCCTCAGACTAGGCTAACCGCCGTTTTAAGAGTGGTTGAATCGCTGTCAAGGTCAATCCAGCAAAACCAACCAAGATCGTTAGGGAGGTACCAAAAGACACCGCACCCCAAGGCGATTGGAGCACGATACTCGCGAGATCCCATTGGGCGTGATTGTAGAGGTAGCGAATTGGCTCAATCGCGTAGGTGAGCGGATTGAGCGATGCCACGATTTGCAACCAGCTCGGCATAAATGTCAGGGGGGCAAGTGCCGTACTCGCAAATAGTAGCGGCAAATTCACGACAAAAATCACGGCAATCAGTTCGATGTGTCCCGGCAAAGCGAAAGTCAAACCCAAGCTCACAGCGGTAACGCCCAAAACTAGCAACAAGATAATTAGGGCAATGACCCCCAATCCCGCCACACTCGGCAAACCTGCGCCCATCAGCGCATTGACACCGATAATCGCGGCAGTTTGCAGGAAACTCAGGGCGATGATATAAATCGCCGAAGCCGCCACGATCGAGTAGCGCGAAGCTAAGGGGGCGACGAGCAAGCGATTGAGAAAACCAAACTCGCGATCGAACATCACTGGCAAGCCCGCATTTAAGGCACCCACAAAGGCCGTAAACACGATCAGACCCGCTCCCAAGAACTGACCGTAGCTCAAATCGTTACCCATCATTCCTTTGGGAGCATTTTCAAACAATGCCCCAAATAAGACCAAAAACATTAAGGGCTGAACGATCCCCGCAAATAGTGTTGAAGGCCGCCGCTGGAGCTGAATGAACAGTCGTTTTGTCAGCGCGAGGGTTTCCTGGACAAAGTCAGCCAACCCATCCGATGGTAATGGTTGTGTCGATCGGAGGCGATCACTCGGTTGTAAGCTTACAGATTTGGAAGTATCGATTGTGCCGCTCATGAGAAGGTGATGGTGAATGAAAAAAGATCGATCGCTAGTGGCGGTTGGTAAGTCGTTGCCACCAGTAATAGGGGTTTAACTTGCGCCGATAACGCTGGGCGAGTTCTTTACCGGAGATCGCGATGCCCAGCCAGAAAACACATTCGCTGATGATAATCAGACTGGTAGTTACTATTGCTTTGTGGGCGATCGTTGCGGGGAGGAAGGGGACGGCTAAGACAGCCACCCACAGCAGGCAAGAGCTGAGCACCAGCCCTAACCCCAGTTTAGAATTAACTCTCATCCCCATGACCCGATCGACCCCTAGCGCATCCGTTGTTTTTTCTCAGCTTTAAGATCCCGACTGCTAGCCGCAGCTAGTTCGGCATCTAGTAAGGTTTTGCCAGTGGCGGCCAGATAGACATCATCCAAGCTTGGCCGCGATTGGGAGATCCCAAAGATCGGCAATCCCGCCGTCTGTAATGACTGCTGGATGGTCATCAGCACGTCGCGATCGGGTGTGACGACTAAGTTGAGCGAATTTGCCGCCATCGCATTGACGATCGCTTCTTGGACGCAGGGCAACTCACTGAGCATTTGCTGGGCGCGTTCGGCTTCTGGGAGCGGGGTAAATTCCCGAATCCGCAGGACGATCCGATCGCCGCCCAACTGATTCTTCAGCTCGGATGGTGTGCCTTCGGCGATGACTAGTCCCCGATCGATAATCCCCACGTGATCGGCCAGGGCATCGACTTCTTCGAGATAGTGACTGGTCAGTAAAATCGTCGTGCCACTGGCGCGGAGTTGGCGTAAGAAGTCCCAGACTACAACCCGACTCTCGATATCTAATCCGACGGTGGGTTCGTCTAGGACCAATACTTCCGGCTGATGCAGGAGTCCCGCCGCCAAGTCGATCCGGCGTTTGAGACCGCCTGAATAGGTACCCGTCTTGTTGTCAGCATAACTATGTAAATCGAGGAGTTCGAGCAGCACCTCAATCCGCTGCCGAGCTTCGACCTTGGGAATATGATAGAGTGCCGCCTGAAGTTCGAGCAATTCTCGTCCCGTCAGGATCGGATCGAGGGCGACTTCCTGAGCGACATAACCGATCCGCTTGCGGGCTTCACGCGGCTGATCGAGAACCGAAATACCGCCGATATCGATCGAGCCGCTATCGGGCTTGGTAAGAGTACACAAGCAGCGAATAGTCGTGGTTTTACCCGCACCATTAGGGCCGAGTAAACCGAAAATTTGGCCGCGCTCGACTTGGAACGATACATCTTTTACCGCTGGGACGGTGCCATAGCTCTTAGACAGATTTTGAATAGTTATTGCTGTTGCCATCATCTATCTTTTGATTATGGACAGTTTATAATTGACCGATCAATCCCGATTGGAAAATCGCCGATCGTTTACTACCCTCTATGTTAACAATTTCCGCTCCCAGTCGGGATACTACTTTTTCGACCAGCCTCGATCCCACTACCGATTAAGCTTCCTGCGTGGCCTTGAGCATGTAATAGGTAATCAGGAGCTGAGTCAACGCCAGCGGATAACTTTGGAGGATTTCGCCAGTCGTGCCAGTGACTTTACCCAGATCGGGATTGACTTCGCGATTGCAGACGCTGTGGAGATCGGGCATGTCATTACAAATCATCTGTTCTAACAGGCTGATTTTCTCACTGGTCGCATGGCTGTCGATTTCTAGCACATCGACTGGTTTGCCCATATCCCGATCGAGTTGCCACCGAATTGCCGATTCACTCTGAGCTGAATCGATGACTTGGCGGAG
This sequence comes from Chamaesiphon sp. OTE_75_metabat_556, assembly GCF_031378165.1. Lineage (NCBI taxonomy): Bacteria > Bacillati > Cyanobacteriota > Cyanophyceae > Gomontiellales > Chamaesiphonaceae > Chamaesiphon > Chamaesiphon sp. OTE_75_metabat_556. Next base: position 2,924 of record NZ_JANNDR010000227.1, on the reverse strand, counting down.
ATCTGGGTGCGGGATCGTCGGCCGGAGTACGAGCCGCACATTGAGCAGCGATTTATCGCGATCTTCAGTTGCTGGCGGATAAAAACTCACGACGACATCCGCCCACTGCCGCTGGGGGCGAATGAATTGCTCCGAGTCTGCTTCTCGCTTCTGGAGTTCGGCCAAAACTTGGGCTTCGTTATAGCCACGCTTGAGCGTATCGCGCTGGATCTTCCAGACTGTGCGGAGGGATTCTGGTGGGGCTAAATAGACCTTGACATCATAACAATCGCGAGCTGCTGGCGTGGAGTAACCGAGCAATCCCTCAACAATCACGAACCGATTAGGTTTGACGTACTGCGGTGCTTCAAAAGTACCCGTTTTGTGACTGTAAATCGGTTTGAGAATCGGCTGTCCGCTCCGCAGCAAGGCTAAATGCTGCTGCATAATATCAAGGTAGTTACAGTCGGGATGGAGTGCAGTAATGTTCAATTCGGCGCGCTGCTGTCGATCGTAGCGATGGTAATCGTCCGTCCCGATGACGGTGACATTTTCGGCACCGAGAATTTGCGCGATCCCTCTGGTGAGTGTAGTTTTGCCGGCGGCACTATCGCCGACGATACCTAAAATAATTGGACGGTTACTCATGGTGTTAATCTCCGTATCGCACCATTGTACTGCTAAGCGGGTCGCCTACAGATGGTGAGGATCGATCGCCGATCGCTAGCTGCGATCTATAGCTTTTTGTTAATGAGATCCTCAACTCCAGCTCGACAGTTTAACCATAATTAACGTCATGAATATCAGTTTGGGTTAAGGAACATCGACTTACTGGGTTAGTGTCTTAGCCCCCGCCGCATCCAGATCGATCGCCAGTGCTAATTGATAGACATATTTGCGCGATTGGGAAATTTGTTCGGCGACAATCCGGCTGGCTTGAGATCGCGAGGTACCATTGAGCATCAATTCAATTAAGGCACGATCGATCGCTTCATCAGAAAGTGTGGGGTGACTGACTGGGGCACCGGCAAGGACGATCGCGTATTCCCCTTGAGGTTCGGCGTGGGTGTAATGCTCGATCGCTTCCCCGATTGCGCCTCGCCAAAATTCCTCGTGTAATTTGGTCAATTCTCGCCCGATCGCCAATTGTCGATCTGCGCCAAATGTCGTCCCAAAATCGGCTAATGTCTGACGCAACCGATGGGGAGATTCATAAAATACCAGTGTCCGCGCCTCACCGGAAACTGATTCTAATCGATCTTTGCGTTCCTGTCCCTTGACTGGCAAAAAGCCCTCAAATACAAATCGATCGCTCGGCAATCCCGACGCACTCACAGCCGTAATCACCGCCGTTACGCCTGGAATCGGAATTACCCGAATCCCCGCTGCCACACAAGCCGCGACAATCAGATAACCCGGATCAGAAATCCCTGGCATCCCCGCATCTGTAACTAAGGCGATCGATTTTCCGGCTTGTAATTGCCCAATTAATTCGGGAATGCGTTGTTGTTCGTTATGCTGGTGATAGCTGATTTGCTTTGTCTTAATCTCAAAGTGATGTAATAATTTTCCGGTATGGCGAGTATCTTCAGCCGCGATCGTATCGACGTCGCGCAAAACCTGAATTCCCCGCATCGTCATATCGCTCAAGTTACCAATCGGCGTACCGACTAGATAGAGTGTTTTACCAGTGACTTCGTTGGACATATTAGTTGCTAATGTTGCTCCCAAAGATTTATGGGTAGGAATCGGGTGTCAGCGGGGTGTCTCTCAACTCGCGATCCGACGGGCGATCGAGTCAGTATTTGCCGAGTACGATCTCGATCTTGCCACAATTGCGGGACTGGCGACACTCGATCGCAAGGCAAATGAGGATGGATTGCTGGAATATTGTCGCGAATCGGGTCGGTTTTTAAAAATTTATCCCCCAGAACGGCTAAATTCCGTCATGATAGTTGATTCACAATTAGTGTCAACGTTAGTAGGAACTGCTAGTGTCGCATCAGCAGCGGCTCTTTGTGCCGCGCAAACAGATATTTTATTAGTCCCCAAGCAAAAATTTCGGCTCGATGATGAATCTGGGTGGGTGACAGTCGCGATCGCGCGGAGCCATAAAAATTCAAAGATCATTGGCAGGGTAACTCATGAATTACCCCTACCAACGATCTTTGAATTTTCGGATACCATTTGATAATGTTCGACGGTTGGGAATGGATCGTAGAAATGATCGAGTAGATCTCGCCATTCTTGATACTGTGGCGATCCTCTAAATCCAATGGTATGGTCTTCTAAGCGTTCCCAACAGACGAGGAGAAGGTATCGATCGCGATTTTCTACACAGTGTTGAAGTTCGTGTGAAATATATCCTGGCATCGCCGCAATAATTTTGGAAGCCACCGCAAAATCAGCTTCAAAATCTGCCGCAACGCCAGGTTTAAGATTGAGAATCGCGACTTCTAGTATCAATGCTGAGAACTTCTCGCGAAACTTAACGACATGGCTGACCAGTATAGCGATTGATGGCACTGGGAGTGACACTGGGGACGCCAATGATCGAATTACTGCAAGCATATCGAGCACCGCGAGGATCTAATTGTCGATCAGGAGAGATGACTGGTGCTGGTGCTGGTGGCACATAACGGCTATTGGAATAATTGTTAGTGTATTCAATCAGATCGATCGCGCCTGGAAACGCGCCGCTGTTGGGATCTATCGGTGCAAAGGGATCGATAATCGTCGTGGTAGTTGGATTGCCTATCGCCCCACTGTTTTGAGGTGCAGATGGTGTCCGGATCGGAGTTGATGGAGTAGTATTCGCTGGCGGAAATGGTTGGGGAAATACCCCTTGAGTTCTGCCTAATTGTGGTGTCAATAAAGTCAGGAATGTACTAGCGATCGTTGCCAAACCAAAGATAAGTTTCACAGTTGGTCATCAGTGGCAATCC
>NZ_JANNDR010000161.1:0-21453 GCF_031378165.1 Chamaesiphon sp. OTE_75_metabat_556 | reverse complement strand
GCTTTGTTAATGCGATGATGCCACCTTACATCATCATGGAGGGTTTGAGAACAGAAATGATTAAGTTTGAGCAATTTCAGACCCAATCTACTTAATCGGGTAAGATCTTGCGATCGCCTACTAAATTCGACAACTGAATCCACTGCTCGATACTCAGATCTTCAGCGCGGGTTTCATCGCTAATATTTAATGAGGCGAGGAGTTCGACTAATGATTCTCGATCGATCGCGCTTTGGAGATTATTTCTAAGCATTTTACGACGCGTACTAAAACCCAATCTGACTAAATTATCTAGCATTTTTGGGCTATTAGCTGTTAATTCTAATCTTCTGGGTGTCAGTCTGATGACCGCCGAATCCACCTTTGGTGGTGGTGAAAAATCCCGCGCTGGCACGGGGCAAATTAATTCACAGTGGGCTAAATATTGTACCCGAATTGATAAAGCTCCAAATGCTTTAGTACTAGGTTTAGCAAATAACCGATCGCCGACTTCTTTTTGGACTAATAAGACGATCGAATCGAACGGTCGATCGGCAGGATGGACGATATTACCCAATAGTTTTTCAAGAATCGGCCCCGTGATGTTGTAGGGAATATTCGCGACGACTTTATTGGCTTGTTGGAATTTGGGGAAGGCGGCTAAATTACTCTCGACATCGAGATTGAGAAAGTCATTTTCTAATAATAAAAAATTATCGAGATGACCCATCTTTTTGACCAGGAGCGCACTCAAATCTCGATCGATCTCCACGGCTACAACCGCACTGGCTGCTGAGACTAATCTACGGGTGAGAATACCAGTGCCAGGGCCGATTTCTAGAATCCGATCGGTGGGGGCGATCTTAGCGGCAGTGATGATCCGATCGAGGACTTGTTCGTTGCGGAGCCAATGCTGTCCGAATTGTTTCTTGGTCTTCATTAAATGATGCTAATAGGTCGATCGAGCCGAAGATTTTGGGGAAAATAGAACTGCCCATCCTCAATTTTTGAGCATAATCATCTCCGCCATTTTACTGAACCTGGGCGATAACTGTCCGGTGGCGGGGGGTATTGGCGGTAATCGTGGGGGCTTGGAAACCAGCATCGATTAATTCTCGCTCGATGTCTAGCGTAAAGTAGCGATCAAGATAGGGTTCGGTACTTTTGAGGAGGGCGAGGATATAGGGTGCCATTTGGGCGTAGATCTCGGATTTGGGATTCATGTCCATAATCGCGATTTGTCCACCTGGTTTGAGCAGGCGTTTGGCTTCGCGGAAAATCTCGCGAGTAGCAGTGTGGGGCACTTCGTGACAGATCAGGAACAGGGATACCAGATCGTAACTGTGGGCGGGCAATCCTGTGGCCTCACCTGCCGCATGGATCCAATTAATTTGGGCAGATTGTTGTTGCTGGGCACGGTAATTGGCGATCGAGAGAAAATACGGCGATAGATCTAACCCAGTTAGATGAGCCTCTGGATAAACTTCCTGCATCGCAAATGTACTCATACCGACGCTGCAACCAATATCGAGAATCGTTTGGGGTGGCGTGGAGCAGGCTTGACGGACGAGATCGTGATAACTCTGACGGAGTCGAGTATCGCCACTCCGACCAGTTTCAGCAAAAATTTTGGCATGAACTGAGTAGGCGGCGACTTCAACTTCCATTGCGGCATCCCAGCTCATATTGCCGCGATCGTAAGCATGAAAGGAGGTCAGATAGTATTCAGGATATTGGAGATCGGGGTTGGTAATCTCGGCTAAATCTGCTGCCCATTGCGGTGAAAATGCCGCTGTACCGCCGCGCGATTGCAACAACTTCACTTCATCCCGCCAAGCCACTCCGATCGCCTCAGCCCGTTTGATAATCAAATTTCGGGCTTGAGATTTGGCAAATTTAGCCAGCGGGGCGATCGAGAGTAAGCCATTTACCAATTGACTGATCGGACTATCTGTAGGATTAATAGTAGCTGTCATAGGTAAATAACTAAATAATTTTTGATCTTCAATTTACTTATTCTATAGTCACTCACCAGCCAAGCAGCAATTCCAAATTCAAACTTATTTAGACACCTCGTAGGGGCAGGCGTCTTGTCTCACTGAACCGTCGGGGCACAAAGGCGTGCGCGTTGGCGGAGCCGCTGCCTGAGCAGATACCGCTTGATGCTAGGAAGCCTGGATTTGTACCAATAAGTGTCAAACAAACCTGCCCAACCTCAACAGAAACGATCGATCGTTGGTGGAGAATCGGTAACATATTTTGAATTTGGCATTGTTGGCACGAGCGGTGCTGGGAAAAGTACCCTGATGAAATTAATTCCCCGTTTGTATCAAATTAACTCTGGACGCATTGTCATCGATCGGTATGATATTAGCAAAAACAACCGGAATCTCAAGTTCGCGGGTCATCGATCTAGCTCTCAACTTGACGATCGATTGTCAATTTACAATTAATAATTTTTAAGATTATGAAACTTTTAGAGCAGCCATCAGATGCCGATCGCCATGAAAGTAATAAACTGGCAAAACGGAAGATCGCACCGGAGGGACTCCGCAAAGTAGAACGTGCCCAAATCGACACTTATCGAGCTGAGGAGATCGAGCAATCCGTCGTCTTCCAACAGTCGCGGGTGTGGTCACGCGGCATCATCTGGACGATTTTAGCGATTACTACTGGTTTAATCGCCTGGGCGTGTCTGGCACCCCTCGAAGAAGCCATCACTGTTCAGGGCAAGCTCGAACCGACGGATAAAGTTAAAGATGTCCAGGTACCAGTGGGTGGGGTCGTTAAACAAGTATCGATTAAAGAGGGCGATAAAGTCACTGCCGGTCAAAAATTATTGAGCCTAGAATCGACAGTGCCCCAAACCACACTGGCTTCGCTCCAAAAAAATCTCGACTCCATGACTGCCGAGACGCGCTTCTATCACAGTTTGCTCGCTCAGGGCGTCAGTACGGTCAGTCCAGCAGATCTGGCCAAACTCAATGTCCGTCCCGAAATTCTTGCCCTCACCAAAAATCGGAGTGCGATCCTCGCCGAAAGTCAACTCTATCGTGCCGAACTTAACGGTACGGATGTCGCCAATCTCAATCCCGAACAACTCCAAAGACTACAATCTAGCCGCGCCGAAACTACTTCGCGTACGAGTTCTGCCCAATTAGAAGTCGGTCAATTTGAAAATCAAATGCGGGAAAATCAGGGTAAACGGAAAGGGTTGAGCGAACTGCTAGTAGATAGTCAGGCTGTCATCGCCAATATCAATGCTAAAACGGCTGCCAAAAAATCCCAAATTGCCGCTCAAATGTCCGAAAATCGCGTGCAATATCAAGCCGCCAAAAGCTTAACTGCTAGCAATCAGGAAATTCTGACCAGTCTGAAACCAGCAGGAGAAGCTGGGGCACTATCGCGCAATCAGGTACTCAAGCAGGAGCAAGAAGTGACTTCTCGCCAAAGTGAAGTCGCCCAACTCGACGATCGCTATCGCAAGCTCCAGCAGGACGAGCAAGAATTAATTGCCAATTCAAAGCTGGAAATCCAGAATCAACAACAACAAATCAAAAAGAATCAGCAAGAGATCGCCCAACTCAGTCGCGAATACAATCGCCTCACCATGGCAACCAATCAAAGTCGCGAAAAACTTAAAAATAGTGTCGCGACATCGCGGAAAGATTTACTCACCAAAATTGCTGGTAACGATAGGCAAGTCGCCGAAATCGATGGCCAATTAAATAAAACGATCGTTGAGATCGATCGCAAGGTTGCCGATCTGACTAGTCAAATTAGTCAAGCCAAAATGAATCTCAAATATCAGGAGATCGTCGCCCCAGTCAGCGGCACGATCTTTGAACTTAAAGCTGGTACGCCAGGTTTTGTCGCTAATACTAGCGAACCGATCTTGAAAATTGTGCCGAATAATAACTTGACAGCTAAAGTATTTATTAGCAACAAGGATATCGGTTTTATTAAAGTGGGAATGCCTGTAGATGTCAGGATCGATTCGTTTCCATTTAGTGAATTTGGTGATGTTAAAGGCACCGTAATGGCGATCGGTTCGGATGCCTTAGCTGCCGACCAAGCTCATCCCTATGAGAGATTTCCAGCTATTATCAAACTCGCCAAACAACAGATCTCCATCAAGGGTAAACCTGTAACCCTCCAGTCGGGGATGTCGTTGAGTGCAAATGTCAAGTTGCGCAATCGCACGGTGATGAGTATCTTTACCGATATGATTATCAAACAAGAAGATGCACTCAAAACTATCCGCTAAATTAATTGATAGTTGATAGTTGATAGTTGAAATTGGGTTGCTAGGCTGAAATCTAAATCTCACCCTAGCAATAATTCATATAAACGGTGGGGATTTTGCCAGATTCGATTACTATTTTGATGAGTTGTGAAATTCACGACTAGGAATGCCAACCAACTTTTAGATAACAATTTATTCGTTAAGACTGTGACCAAAGTTAGTAAGAAAATCGATTGCCAGCAATCCTTAGCAGGAGATTCGATCGGCTGGGAGCGAAGATTGATGAGGCTTGAAGCTACTCAATTAACAGGTGCAGAAGTCAAATTATTATTCGATCGGATGGCCGACCAGATCGATATGTTAACCGAACAGATCGATCGGCGATTTGATTGGTTGGAAGCACGCTGCGATCGCTTGGAGTCGCGCTGTCAGGACTTAGATCGCCAGCTCGATCTAGCGAATGCTAAATTGCCAGATCGAGTCAGTAGATCGAATGATTAGCTCCGCAGCGTCACGCGGAATTTATCGACTAAGACATCGCGGATCTTTTGTTGTAATGGCTCAATCTCGGCCTCCGTTAAGGTACGATCGAGTGCCCGATAGATCGATCGAATTGCCAAACTCCGCTGTCCGTTGGGGACATTTTCCCCACGATATTCATCGAAGACAGCGACTTCCTCTAATAACTCCCCACCAGCCTTGGTAATCGACTTGTGAATCTCGGCTAGCGATAGCTCTACCGGTGCAAAGAAAGCGATATCGCGATCGGATGCCGGATAGGTCGAATAGTTTTTAAATACCGGCACTAGTCGCTCTTCGGCAGCGAGATAATTGAGGATCGGATCGAGATTGAGTTGGAAGACATATAATGCCGCTGGGAGATCTTGCTCCTGACGGAGTTGAGGATGTAATTGCCCGAAGTAACCCAATTTCTGACCCTGTAACCATAGGGACGCCGTACGGCCTGGATGCAGTTTCGGGTCGGATCGATCGGCTTGGTATTCGACGGGGATGCTCAGGCTAGCACAGACGCTATCGAGCATTCCTTTAGCTTGATACCAGCTTAAGGGTTGAGGCTTGCCCCCAGTTGTCCAGCGGCCGATCCCCGGATCGCCACCGATGATGCCAGCGAGAACGTCGGTTTCAATCAAACCCGTCTCGTCGCGGCCGAAGATTTTACTGATTTCAAAGGCTTGGAGTGCGCCGTTCCCTTGGGCGAGGTTGGTTTGGAAACTTTGGATCAGACCGGATATTAATTCCGATCGCAAGGTGGCATATTCAGCAAACATCGGATTGATGATTTCTACTTGCGAGCCATTATTGAGTTTTTCGGTCGCATAGGAATATTGAACGACTTCATTTAAGCCGACAGCACGGAAAGCTGCCCGAATTCGCCGGAGCAATTCCTCATCTAAAGATAGAAATCCCGCTGCTGATTCGGAAGGAAGTGTATCCATGAAGCGATCGTAACCATATAACCTGGCGACTTCTTCAATGAGGTCGATTTCCCGTTCCAAGTCGCGGTAACGGTAAGGTGGGATCGCCACATCCCAGACGGTTTCTTCCTTGTCGTCGGTGCTGGCTGTCAACTGACAACCCAAAGCACTCAGCGTCCGCTCGACATCTTCGCTACTAATTTCCCCAGGTTCGCCATCATCATTGATCGGCCCTAAGATCTGATTCAACCGCACTAGCCGCAGTTTAATCGTGCGCGGTTGCTGGCTGAAATCGGGGCGACGATCGCTGAGATCTTGACAGCTAATTTTACCACCAGCTAATTCTAAGAGTAACTCGATCGCTCGATGGGTGGCGGTTTCGAGTTCGGCTAAGTTGACCCCGCGCTCGTATCGCGTTGAGGCTTCCGATCGCATCCCGCCTTGACTGCGGGCAGATTTGCGCACAGCGACAGGATCGAAAATCGCGGCTTCGAGGACGATATTCTGGGTACCTGCTCCAACTTCAGTAGTTTCGCCACCCATGACCCCGGCCAGGGCGACGGGGGTATTGCTAGCCGTAATTAGGAGGTTTTGAGCGTGAAGCGGACGCTCCTGCCCATCTAGGGTCTTGAGGGCTTCACCTTGCTTCTCGGCATACCGGACGCCCATCTGGATCGTGGGAGTACCACTGACTGCCTGCAATTTATCGGCGTCGAAAGCATGGAGCGGTTGCCCCCACTCCAGCAGGATGTAATTAGTGACATCGACGACGTTATTAATCGGGCGAATGCCAGCAGCCTGGAGACGACTTTGGAGCCATTCGGGAGCGGGAGCAATCTGGACGCCTTCAATCAGCGTTGCTGAATATACGGGACAAGCTTGCCCTTCGCTGACATTTACACTCAGTTGTGGTTGCTTAGAAATAGCAGATATATCCGCCGTCGGTAACTTTAACTTTCCACCCGTCAACGCCGCCACTTCTCTGGCAATCCCTACCATACTCAAAGCATCAGCCCGATTGGCAGTGGAAGACAGATCGAGGATGACATCATCTAAACCTAATAAAGGTCGCACGTCAGTACCAATTGCTGGCGTGTGGGGATCTTCGGCTTCCCCAAAGATATGAATCCCGTCTGAGTCTTTGGCTAATCCCAATTCGGAGACAGAACAAATCATCCCTTCGGATTTTTCGCCGCGCAGTTTCGCTGGTTTGATTTTTAAGTCCACTTTCGGTAAGTAAGTACCGACAGTCGCTACTGCCACATGGATGCCCGCTCGGACATTCGCTGCCCCACAGACGATTTGCAACGGTTCTGTACCCCCGACATCGACGGTACAGACGCTTAATTTATCCGCATTAGGATGTTGAATCCGCGTGAGGACTCGGCCAACGACGACGCCATCCGCCCAAGTGCTGCGATCGTCGATCGATTCAACTTCAAATCCAGCTAGAGTCAGGGTTTGCGCCAACGTTTCCGGATCTAGTTGGCAGTCTACTAGTTCTTTTAACCAATTTAGAGCAATATACATTTAATTTAATTGAGCGATAATCAACGTCGTTGGCGCAGCCTTGAGACAAGAGCATGGCTTTCGATCGCTTATCTATTGTCATACAGATTGGGTTTGGTGTCAGGGGCAAGCAAGGATGTTATCTGGCTCGAACTTCTTTGTCAAAATCCTTGGCCAGGGATATACTTAGGATAAACAGGGGCATGATTGTATGACGGTAATTATCAATAAATGGGGCAATAGCTTGGGCGTCAGAATTCCACAGCCAGTAGCCAATCAAGTCGGTTTTACGGCTGGCACGCAGGTGAATGTCGATGTGGTGGATAATAAAATAGTGATTTCACCTGTTCGGAAACAGTACCAACTCGATGAACTACTCATCGGTGTTACTCCCGAACTCATCGGTGGTGAGTATGACTGGGGCGAACCTGTCGGTAGAGAAGTATGGTGAAGCCGTATATTCCAGCACGGGGCGATATTGTCAAGCTGAACTTAGATCCCACTTTAGGTAGAGAACAAGCTGGCTATCATCCAGCATTAATTATTACCGAACAACAGTTTAACCAAGCGACTAGAGTGGCATTAGCTTGTCCGATTACTAGTAAGGTCAAAGGCGTTAATCTTGAAGTGATTTTACCAGATGGATTAATCACAACTGGTGTGATTCTCACTTTTCAGGTCAAAACAATTGACTGGCTCGAACGTCAGGTTAAATATGTAGAGTCTTTACCAGCAGAGACAATGGGAGAAGTCACTGCTAAATTGCAAGCATTGATCGGCTAAATTATTTCATTCTCAACACGATCGCGTCATCCTTAGTTACATCAGATATCATCAATATGATTGAGTCATCCTTAGTTACTCCAGGTAATGTCTTGGGCAATCGGTATGAGATCGTGCGCGAACTCGGACGCGGGGGATTTGGGCGGAGTTATTTGGCGATCGATCGTAATAAGTTTGGCGAGAAATGCGTCCTCAAAGAGTTTGCACCGCAGGTACGCGGGCAAGCTGAATTAGCCAAGGCTAAAGAGCTATTCGAGCGCGAGGCGGGGATTCTCTACAAACTTCAGCATCCGCAAATTCCCGCTTTTCGCGAACTATTACGGGTGAATGAAGGTCAGTCTGAGTCTCTATTATTAGTCCAAGATTATATCGAGGGCGAAACTTATTTGGCTAGGTTGAATCACCGACTTGGGCACCACCAAGTTTTTAATGAAGCTGAAATTCTGGAATTCTTTCGCAATCTCTTACCAGTACTCGATTATATTCACAAAGCTGGGGTGATTCATCGCGATATTTCACCTGATAATATTATCGATCGCGATCGCGACAAGCTGCCAGTCTTGATCGACTTCGGCTGCGTCAAAGAGATTGCCGCAACGGTGGTTTCTCAGTACAGTAATGCCAAAGTCGAAACCCGCATCGGCAAGCAAGGCTACGCTCCAGAAGAACAAATTATGCGGGGTAAAGTATCCCCATCGAGCGATCTCTATGCCGTGGGCGCAACGGCACTTACTCTCCTCACGGGTAAAGATGCCAGCACGATTTATAATCCCGCCGAGGCTACTTGGGAATGGCGCAAACATGTCAATCTCAGTCCCGAACTGGGCGCGATAATCGATCGATTATTGCAACACAATCCCCAACGTCGCTATCAATCTGCGGCGGAAGTTTTAGCTGTTTTGCCTACTAGTAGTAAATATCCGCCGCTGGAGAGTTCCGCACCGACATTAGTTGCCAATCAATCTCCGCCAGTGACTCACGCCAATAAAATCTCCCAACTCAAAACGATCGAAATTAGCCCCCAAAGTCCAGCTTCAGTATCCACCGCACCCACTCAACTACCCACTAGAGATCCCAACGAGTGGAAAAAACCAGCTTGGCAAGTCACCAAACTGATGTCGGGAATTTTTATCACTTGTTTGCTAATTAGTAGTGGTGTGAAATGGATCGGATCGATCGATCCGATTGGCGCATTTAACAGACAGATTAGTAGTGCCACCGCTGGGATTGTCAACGCAGTGCCCAATCCGTTCAAACCGCAAGCATCTGTCCAACAACGCCAACAAGATTTGAATCAAAAGTTAAAACAGGCTAATATTCCCGCCGCCAAGTTTTATCGGCAAGTCGATCGAGTATTTTATGCCAAACATCCCGAACTCAATGGTCGATCTCTAACGAATAAACCAGCAGATGATAAATTACGGCAAGAATGGCAAGATACTGCTGTTAGTTTATTAGAACAAACTAGTAGATGAGTACAAGCTAATAATTCAAGGTTTAAATTTAATTCTTTACTTGAGACATTTTCAGTTTCAATTCTTGCACTGTTTTCAATAATTCCGATTGAGAGGCAATGCTGCCTTCAGCACTGAGATGGGATGCACTATCTCGATACATAACTTTGTTTTTAAGAGCTAGATAGGAACATTCCGTGTCCGGACATAATGTATTAAATAGATCTAAGATTTTGAAGTTTTGATTGTTATTTTCTAGCTCTGTTAGCGCATCATGAACTAATCTTCTCCTGTTGAGGGAATACGCCTTTGTATAGTAGCGACACGCTCCGATGTCTTTGACTGAAGTCATTTTCCTGACAGCCAGATCGGTGATAGCAACTTCGGGAACGCAATCAGTTTCTCGCATAAATGGATTGACTGATTGAAAAATAACTCCGATGCCTTGTTGATTCAACTGCTTGGTAAAAATACTTAACCCATTCTGGAGAGAGGTAGTGCTTGCTGTTGATTCCTGACTTTGATACGCGGGCGCGTAGCCAGCGATATCATTAATCATAATTACTACATCCCCACGTTTCAATTGACTCAGTAACTTGGGAATAATTGTACTCCAGTAATAATCATTTGCCTTACGCCAAGGACTATTATTCGGAATCGATCCGATCGGTGATGCGCCCCAACTGGAAGTTACAGTCACTGCTCCTAAATTTTTGAGTGCCAGTACTTTGTACATTTCAATCTCAGCAGCACTAAAGGAGTTCCCAATCACCAGGAATCGCGTACCTCTGTCTTGTGGTAAACCAAATGTACACAATTCAGGTTTAATATCTTTCCCAACATCACTCTCTGTAGTCAGTGCACACTTTTCACCACTCCAAGCAACTCGATCTTGCCAGTAATTTTCGTCCTTAAGTGTACTAGCACCTTTTTTAATCGGTTTAGCCTCAACTCCGCTATAGAAAAAATTCTTATAGGTATTGCTAGCTCCATACAATAACAGGCTGGCAATAAATGGCGCACTCAATCCATAAGTAATGGTTCTAATTCTCGATCGCGACCATTCAGCATGACGTAATGGTTGTTCGATATATTTATATGAAAGAGTTGCCAAGATGGTGATAGAACCTAGTTGAATTGGCAATGTAATCCAATGGATGCCGATCGTCCACCGACTGAGAGCCAGGATACTCCAATGCCATAAATAAAGAGAATAGGAAATAGATCCAATCCAGAGAACTATCTTATGCGTGAATAATTTATAAACGATCGAACTACTGTTGAGAGTTCCAATTAGCAGAGCTGTAAGTAATACGATTTCAATCGTAGACTTATAGATAGCGATCTCTCTAATCCAGATAACATAAGCGATCAGCAGCAAAATTGGGAGCGGAGCGACAAATTTAGAGAGCTTGAGCGGTATTTTTCTAGACTGGAAGATGAGCAAAGTAATACACCCCACCCCCAGTTCCCAAAAACGGCTAGGCATGAGGAAGTATGCGGCGGTTGCATCGACCCGATTCAACCAAATAAAGCTGAATAATGATAGTGCTGAAAGTAGTAACATTGTAAATAGAAATACTCTCTTGCCAAGTGACGGACTCTTTGCAAATCCTGTTATCCAAAAGATTATTGGAAAGACTAAATAGAATTGTTCCTCAACACCGAGCGACCAAGTTTGCGTAAATAAATTTATTTCTGTTGAAGCTGCAAAGTAGTCGGTCGATTCTTTGAAAAGATACAAGTTTGAAGCCCCGAATAAAGCCGCGATCGCAGTTTCTTTCGTTCTGATAAATTCCTCCGAGCCTGGGGAAATGAGGAGAAACCCCAGCAAGGATGTAATCGTAATACAAGCAATCAGCCCAGGCATGAGCCGCTTTAGCCTTCTGCTGTAAAAACCTAACAGGAAGTCTTTGAAATGAGTGTATTCTTTATTTGCGAGTGAAGATGTAATCACATACCCTGAAATTACAAAAAATATATCGACACCTAGAAAACCACTAGGCAAAATTTCTCGATTAAAGTGGTTAATGATGACAGCAATAACAGCAAATGCCCGAAGACCATCAATTTCTGGCCGGTAATTTTTCGACTGTGGAATCATATAACTTCCTTGACGACTAATTTAAAGCTAACAATATTTTAATACCACGATTGCACACCATAGCTTACTCCTGGTATTAATTTTTTCACTTCGTTTATCGATCGCGCGGCTCGAACTCATTGACATCAGCTTATGTTTCGACAACATGCGTCTTTAAACCCACCAGCTCCCCGTCAGGAGTTTTACCGACGATATAAATAGCAATTTCGACTTCACCAACGCGAAAAACTTGCGGATCTACTAAATGAGACTCGATCGCGTGCAGTAGATCTGTATAGCGATTAACCTGCGCTAATTCGGCGTCTTCATACCAATCTTCGATCGTCAATATTGGCTCAAATAACTCAGTGAGACTCATCGTCTTGATCGGTGAATTTGGATCGGGTAAATCTTTAAATAAAGCCGTCGGTGTTAGCTCTGTTCCTGGCGGCCAAGTTACGATTTCAAAAGGGTAATCCGACTCGCTCGACCACCATAGATCGGCGGTAGCTGTGGTTAATAAATCGATAATTTCGGCTGTCTTCACGATCGAGAGAATAGAGGATAAGTAGTCGATAATAGTTTTTAAATACTTGTGACTGGGACGCTCGATCGCATCGAGCTAACAACACTACTGCCAGTCAACTGTCACCGTTTGACTGCCGACAATCTCGCTCGATCGTCAGATGAGATCTAGAGCACCACCGGATACATCTGTTGGAAACTCCTGTCATCCTAGCAAAAACTCGCCGCAAAATTGGGAATAATAATCTTATCGACAGCCACAGTGGCGATCGTCATCAGATCGGCTCGACGGCATCAGCTAGGGGCAAAATTGCCAAAATCGTACCGACGATCTCAGTTCCAGTCGTTCGCGGACAACGCTTTGACCGGAAATAGCTACTTCTACAAATAGCGACATCTGCAACCAGCGGAGATTCCCAAAATCTCTTTTATAAAGTTCTCTACCCAGATTTCAACTATGTCCGAACTCGATGTTAATTTACCGAGCACCCGCCAAATCCAAGGCTCGATCAAAGACAAAATCCAGGTGTCGATCAAATTATTGACTGGGGATGTTTTCGTCGGCAGAATTATCTGGCAAGATCCCGACTGTATCTTCTTTTGTGATACTACCGATCGCAAAACCTTGATTTACCGCCGCGCCATTTCCCACATTCAGTATCCCTAATCCCTGGCGATTAAGTATGTGGTAATTCGACAGGTGCTTCGGGGACTGTGGCTAGCACTGGCGACAGGATCGGAATAGCAATTTCCCCCTTCGTCAGTTGGTCGAATAAGGTTTGTTCTTCTACCGAACCAATCACTAGGCAACTATCTCCAAGCTCAAATTTGGTACCGCCGTTGGGATAGTTAATTTGAGTCCCATCTTCCCGTTGAATAGCCACGATCGTCGCACCAGTTAAGGGGCGAATACTCGCACTCGCGATCGAGTTACCCAGTAGCGGCGAAGTCAAGGAGAGTCGATACCACCGCCGATTCATCCCCAGCGTAGCTGCTTGAATGTTTTGGGAGATCGCCCCATCAGGTCGCAATTCCATATAGTGAGAATTGCGGATTGTTTTGACTTGGCGTTGAATTTGGACTGTCGGTAAGCCGATTTTGACCAATAGATGGGAGGCCATTTCTAGACTAGCCTCAAATTCTGGCTGGACGACCTCACTGCCACCGAGTTGATAGAGCAATTCGATATCCTGGTATTGGTTCGCCCGGACGACGATATCCAGGTCGGGGGAAATTTCCAGCGCGTGCTTGAGGCACAGCCGCGTACTCATCGCATCCGGCAAGGCAATCACCATCGCCCGCGCTCGATCGAGTCCGGCTCTAGTCAGCACCGGAATACTCACCGCATTGCCATAGATATACGGAATTCCACTATCGCGCAGTCTTTGAATCGCTGCCTCGGATTGTTCTACCACCACCACCGGCACATTTTGTTCGGCTAGCAGGGTGGCCAAATTCTGTCCCATCCGCCCGTAGCCACAAATGACGATCGGTGGTTCGAGTGGGACGTGTTCGGTGACTTCTAGCGGCGGTTCGCCCGGTTGGAACCAGCGATTGAGTGCGGGTACCGTCTCGATCCAGTTAAATAAACTGGGAATCAGTCTGAGGATAAAGGGCGTGACTACTAGCGTCACCGCCGTCGTCCCCAATAAAAGTAAATATACCCGACGGGAAACTAAACCCAGATTGCGTCCTTCACTAGCTAATACGAATGAAAACTCCCCAATTTGTGCCAGACCTAAACCAGCAATCAGCGCGGTTTGGAGGGGATAACCAAACAGCCGCACTAGCGGCGTAATAATCATAAATTTGCCAACAAAGACGATCGAGACTAGCCCCAAAATCAGATCCCAGTTGTCCCATAAAAATCTCGGATCGATCAGCATTCCGATCGCTGCAAAGAACAACGCCGCAAATACGTCCCTAATCGGCTCTACATAGGCCAAAGTCTGGTCGGCGTACTCTGCCTCGGAAATCATCAAACCAGCGACGAATGCCCCCATTTCGATCGATAAGCCCAACTGTTCGGTGATCAGGGCAATCCCCAAACACAAAGTCACGATTCCCAATAAAAATAATTCGCGACTCTCCGTACTTGCAAGTAGCCGCAACAATCGTGGCATCACCCAAATCCCGAAAACCGTGGCACCGAGGGCAAACAGGCCAATTTTTACTGCTGCTTGGAGTACCGCCAGCCCAATCTCCGCTGGTGGTCGATCGAGTGCCGGTAGCACCGCCAACATGAACCCCAATGCCAAATCCTGCACGACCAGAATCCCCAACATCACCTGCCCGTGGGGAGTTGCTGTTTCATTGGATTCCATCAGGGATTTGAGCACCACCGCCGTCGAAGACAGCGACAGAATTGCCCCCAAAAATACCCCCTGTTGGGGCGTGTTCACCCAGCCGACACTCACCGAAATAAACGTCGTGACTAAAATAGTCAGCAAAATCTGTAAGCCGCCGCCACCTAAACTGATTTTCTGAACCTTTTTTAGCTCCGAAAACGAGAACTCTACCCCCAAGGCGAATAACAAAAAAGCGGCTCCAAATTGGGCGAGGGTTTCGACCTGAATTAATTCCTTAATCAATCCTAGTCCCGCTGGGCCGACAATCATCCCCCCGAGGATATAACCCAAGAGTGGAGGCTGCCGAGCTAATCCCGCAATGATCCCGCCCACAGCCGCTGCTGCAAGGATCGATACCAAATCTACGATCAGACGAAAATCTTCTAACACTAGATTTTATAAATATAAATTTTTTTAAATTAACTTTATGTAAGTTAACCTCTAGGATACCGATTTTTTTGGTACCTGTGGGAACAGAACACGACTAACTCGATACTCGATCTTTTAAGCGATCTAATTTGTCATCGTCAACCTTTATAATTTCGATCGGTCATCTTACCTAACCCCAAATTCCTATGTTCGAGTTTTTGTCCGCCCCACTAGCCGCACTCCAACGGCGATGGCGATCGCCTTCAGTCCGCAATTGGCGCAATCTATGCGCTGGTGTCATGGCCTTGGCGATCGTCCTTGGCTCGATGCAAGTCCCTGGATTGGCATTGGGTGTCAAATTCAGCCCTATCAGTCCGCGCTTGGGTGAAACATTAGTTTTAAATCTCACCGGATCGTCACCATCTCTGCCCCCAATTGTCAAAGTTGGCAGTAAGACTTATCCCGCCTTTGGTGTGGGTGGCGATCGCTTTCGCGCGATGATCCCGACTACCCCGCTAGAAAAACCCGGCGTCCGCGAGATCGAGATCTCTGTTCCTAACGACCCCAAAGCCACCACTACCCTCAAAATCGCGATCGCCGATCGCAAATTTCCCACCCAGCGCATCAACTTCACACCCGGAAAAGCTGGGATCGAAGCGACCCCCCAAGAACTCAAGCAAGTCACCGCTTTTAAAGCGACTGTTAGTCCGATCAAACTCTGGGATGGTAAATTTATTGCCCCCAATCAAGGCCGCACTAGTTCGCCCTTTGGCGTACGCCGCTATTACAATGGCGAGTTTGCCACCGATTATTACCATCGGGGCTTAGATTATGCTGGTGGATATGGTTCGGCTGTGGTTGCTCCGGCTGGGGGCAAGGTAGTATTAGTAGGCTATGAAAAGAAAGGTTTCCGCGTTCACGGCAATATTGTGGGCGTCGATCACGGTCAAGGGGTCGTGAGTATTTTTATGCATCTGAGCAAAATTGATGTCGAAGCGGGGCAAATGCTCGCTGCTGGAGATCGCCTGGGCGCGATCGGCTCAACCGGATCTTCAACGGGGCCGCACTTGCATTGGGGTCTGTATGTCAATGCCGTCTCGGTCGATCCCGTCCAGTGGAGATCGACGGTGATCGAGTAAATTTTTGGTGTCTAACTAGACGCGATCGTGGGCAGGCTCAGGGGTTGAAGGCCAAATCTTCAACCCCTGAGCCTGCACATTCTCCCCCCCAACTCCCAACTCCCAACTCCCAACTGTTTATCTTGCTCGATCGCTAGGGAACAATAGATGTAAGTAGTGGTTTAACGGCAGCGTTAGCACTTGCGGCGATCCCGAATTATTATTAACTCTTGCTAAATGATGAATATACAAGCAATCGTAGAACATGCTTTAGACGAAGGCTATCTGACCCCCGCGATGGAAGCCGAAGTTGGCCGGATTTGTGATAGTGCTGCCGAACTCTCAGTCGAAGAGTATATGGCCTTGGATCACCTGATGGGGGCATTATTGGCCGGAGAAGTGGTCACGGTACCGCGCAAACAATTTATCAACGTGATGGAAGAACTAGTCATCACCGAAACGATCTCCCAGATTACGGCCATTGAAGTAAATAGTGAAGTGCAATTGGATGTCGGCGATGTCGCTGCCTACGCGCTCAATAGATTACCACCTCTCTATGCGACGACCGAAGAAGGTGCCAGCTATCAACGCGATCGCGCCAAAACAGAACTCCAAAATTTGATCGTCCAACAAGTCGAATCGGCCATCGCTCAAAATCTCGATCGTCCCGAATTTTTCCCCGAACGGCAAGCGATCTCCAAACCCAATGGCGATGAGGTTGTCAAGCAAGTTAGTACCCTCCTTCAAACCTATGCGCCTCAATTTGAATCCCAACACCATCCAGTTGGTGCTAATAAATAGAGACGATTGCAGGTCTAATGAAATGTCCCAATTGTCAATCTAGTAGGATTCGGAAGCATGGCTTTTATCGCGAAAAACAACGCTATCAATGTAAAGATTGCGCTCGTCAATTTGTCGAACAGCATCACCCGAATCTTCACCAGCAGACTAGTACTGGCGTAGAAGAGCGAATCGATCGATACATCACTTCGATTTCTACGCCAGCTAGCGATTTGTTGCTGGCACTCCAACAAACCACGATCGACTATCCGCTCTCCCAAATGCAGCCAACCTTGGCGCAGGCTAGATTCATCGCCATGCTGGTGCGCTCGATCGGTGGGAGTCGAGTCTTAGAGCTAGGTATTTTTAGTAGCTATTCTACCCTGGCGATCGCCCTGGTATTGCCACCAGATGGTGTGGCGATTGCCAGTGGTGTCGCTGGCAAACATCTCGATGTGGCTCGCGAGTACTGGGAGCGATGCGGTGTCGCCACCAACATCGATTTTCAGGTCGGCAATGGCTTGGAACTACTCGATCGATTATTAACTAGCGATCTGGGCACTTTTGATGCGATCGTCATTTCTGGACTCAAACATCAATATCCACAGTATTACCAGCGGGCGATCGAGTTATTGCGTTCGGGCGGTTTGTTGATCACTACCGATGTCTTGTGGCAAGGCCGAGTGCTCAATGCCGACACATACAATGATGATTTTACGCAAGCGATCGAGCGGTTCAATCGCGAGTTAGCCGCCGATCCGCGCGTTACTGTCTCCGTGTTGCCGATCGGGGATGGTTTATCGATCGCGCTCAAGCTGTAAATTATCGAGAGGATCTACAGCAAAAGCCCGTACTTAGTGATAAGTACGGGCTTTTGCTACATTTGGTGGCGGAGACTGGATTTGAACCAGCGACCTTCGGGTTATGAGCCCGACGAGCTACCAGGCTGCTCTACTCCGCGTCGTTTGTATTCAACTTATCTAATATAGCACCACTTCCCGATAAATAGCAACTGTCGATCGCAACTGATTTGGAGTGTTGGCAATTGGTGAGATTGGGGTAATGACTTTCGATCGCCCGCTCGCCCAGTTCAAACCTTTGCCAGCGGTGCACTTGCGACGGGGATCTCTGTCTCGATCTCGCTACCAAAAGTCTGGCAATCGATCTAGCAAAGACCGGAAAGGATGCATAAACGCTTAAAAAATCTTAAAATCTGTAAAGATAGAGAAAAAATCATAAATAGATATGCGGGTTGCGATAGTTGGTGCGGGATTGGCAGGCATGGCTACAGCCGTCGATTTAGTCGATGCGGGACATGAGGTCGAGATGTTTGAATCGCGTGCCTTTGTCGGTGGTAAGGTCGGTAGCTGGGTGGATGCCGATGGCAATCATATCGAGATGGGCTTGCACGTCTTTTTCAACAACTACGCCAATCTCTTTGCCCTGATGCAGCGGATTGGTGCAGTTGATATCTTTTTACCCAAAGAACACGTTCACAATTTTGTGAATGCGGGCGGGGATATTGGCAAACTAGATTTTAGATTTTTCCTGGGTGCGCCGTTCCATGGCTTGAAGGCTTTTTTCACCACCGAGCAACTGACGATCGTCGATAAACTCCGTAATGCACTGGCTCTGGGCACTAGTCCGATCGTCCCAGGGTTGGTGAGCTATGAAACGGCGATGAAGATGATTCGCGAACTCGATCGGCTCAGTTTTGCCGACTGGTTTCGCTCTCATGGTGGCAATAATCATAGCCTCCGCCGGATGTGGGACCCGATCGCTTTGGCGTTGGGATTTATCGATACCGAGAACATTTCCGCGCGGTGTATGCTGACGATCTTCATGATGTTTGCCTCCAAAACCGAAGCATCAAAACTGAATATGCTAGTCGGTTCGCCCGCCGAATATCTGCACAAACCGATCGTCAAATATCTGGAAGCTAAAGGCACCAAAATTCATACCCGCAGCCAGTTACGCGAAGTTAAATATACCGGCGAAGGTGACAATATTCACATCACTGGCTTTGAAATTGCTAGTGGCGATCGTATCGAAACTATTACCGCTGATGCCTATGTCTGTGCGTGTGACGTGCCAGGGATTCATCGGATTATTCCCACCGATTGGCGCAAATCGACCTTCTTCGATAACATTTTCAAGCTCGAAGCCGTCCCCGTTACCACCGTCCAGCTACGCTTTAATGGTTGGGTAACGGAAGTGCAAGATGCCGCCCAACGCCACCAACTAGCGCACGCCGCTGGGATGGATAATCTGTTGTATAGTGCTGACGCTGATTTTTCCTGCTTTGCAGATCTTGCGCTCACTAGTCCCGCAGACTATTACCGAGAGGGCGAAGGTTCGTTGTTACAAGTAGTGCTGACACCAGGCGAACCGTTCATTCCGATGAAGAATGAAGACATCGTCGCCCATGTCCTCAAGCAGGTTCACAATTTATTCCCATCTGCTAGCGAACTCAAAGTGACATGGTCAAGTGTCGTCAAACTCGCGCAATCCCTCTATCGCGAACAACCAGGCATGGACCCGTTCCGCCCCACCCAAGCTACTCCGATCGATAACTTCTTCCTCGCTGGTAGCTACACCGCCCAAGACTATATCGATAGTATGGAAGGAGCCACGCTCTCTGGCAAGCAAGCAGCAACAGCCATTCTCGATCGATTCAGGGGATAGGGAATAGTAATTATTTAAACCAGGACTTACTGTTTGAAGACAGATTAATCATCTTCAAAACTAATTTACTCTGTCTACTATCCACTATCCACTATCCACTATCCCCTAATTATCATGTCCCAATGGTTAGAACATAGCGTTCAAGTTGAAGTTGCTGCACCGATCGAGCATGTCTGGAGTCTATGGCACAATATTGAATTGATGCCGCGCTGGATGAAGTGGATCGAGTCAGTCCAAGTACTAGAAGATCGCCCCGAACTCTCGCGCTGGAAGTTGGGCACTAGAAGTCTAGAATTTACCTGGCTATCGAAGATTCTTCAAGAAATCCCCCATCAGATCATTCAATGGGAGTCAGTTGATGGCTTACCCAATCGCGGGGCAATTAGATTTTACGATCGCAAGGAAACTAGCATTGTCAAATTGACGATTACCTATGAAGTACCAGGATTTCTGGCCATATTAATGAATAATGACTTCGTTCGCAATGCAGTTGAAGGTACACTTCAGGCTGATATGGATCGATTTAGGGACTATGCCCTCAGCGAAGCTAGCCACGATCCAAATCATTAGAAATGAATAGCACCAGATTCGATCGTTATCGGTTACTCGGCAACTCTGGAATGCACGTCTCGCACATCTGGGTTTGACACCGTAAGATTTTCGGCTACCTATGATTGCTCTCAATCCCCATCGCTAATTGCCGCTGTCCTGGCCTTAAAAATAGGTGACGCAGATGCAAATGCCGTGAGATCGTGGAGTATCGATCCCGATGCCTTCTTTGCTTAGGATGGGTGTAAAGTCCTCGGAACAAAACTATGACCGCACAAAAAATCGAAAAGCTATTAAATCAGGCTTTGCTTGATGAAGGCAAAATGGAGTATTCACTATACGAACATGAACTGATAGAAACTCTAGATGAATTGAAGTTGTCCATGAAAAGAGACAAGGACGATTACATTTTTACCGTGACTGAAAATCGTGGTCATGTGGCAATGATGCTGATTGAAAAATCAGGAGAAGTCTATATCAACGAGCAGGCTAGAGAAAGACTGCAAGCTTTATGGCCTGCTGCATATAAAAATAACATAAAAAAATTGATTCCAGATTTCGCTCAACAGCTCCACGAAAGTACATTGCCGATTTATGGAGTTAAAGTCGCTAGAATTTAGAAAAAGGAATGTACTGGTAGTAACTTGCCTAACTACACCTGCTGATTGACGGACAAAACTCCTATAACGACCAAAAATGGTAGATTGGGTAGCGGATGCGCGCCCGCCTTTGTTCCCCGACCATGGAAGCGCACCAAGCAGAGCGATAGCGAAACCCCAACAAGCACTCAAACACCTTAGAAATGTTGGGTTTCATTCTTCAACCCAACCTACTCTAAAAGATTTGTCTTTCGGCAGATATTTTGCTGGATATCACCCTAATTTCCAGGGAATAGACGGAATGTTTCTGTAGAATCAGTAGTTATGCTTTATTTACCAAAGGAAATACATGGATCAAAATACGAGCGATTTTATTACTAACAAAAAATTTCTTTTATTATACAATCAACTTTCTGCCACACATAACCCTAGCAAACCCAATATAGATGAGGGGATATTACATGCAATAGGTCTAGTCATTGTTAAATTTCAACGATTGGAATTTAATATTCGCTCATTCATTGGCTTGTTATCTAATCTAGAGCAACAGGTGTTTACCATACTCACTGTTAAGCATTCATTCAAAAACTTGACCACCACTTTAATAGCGTTGGCAAGACAAAAAGAGTTTTATCGTCTGGACGATCTAAACAAGCTAATACAGATGACAAATAAAGCAGAAGAAATTAGAAATCAGCTAATTCATTCTGTTTGGACATCGAGAGCACGAGTAAAGGCTAATATCGATCAGAAAAAGGGTCTCGGTCATAAGTGGGAGTACTACAACAAGGAAGAATTGCTACAAATAGCGGAACAAATTGATAAAATTGATACGGCTATTGATGCAATTAAATTTGACTATATTATGTATTGTGGAAATAATGGAATCAAATTGAATGGCGTTAGGGGCTATCAACATAACGCAGAACGCTTGCCTACTCCAGAGAGATAGCAAAACCGCAAGAAAGCCCATGAAATCGATCTCATGAG
>NZ_JANNDR010000078.1:0-5963 GCF_031378165.1 Chamaesiphon sp. OTE_75_metabat_556 | reverse complement strand
AATTGCCCCTATCAATTATCAATTATCAATTATCAATTAAATTAAGGCTTCCGACTCACCTGTCGATTGTTAATATAGTTGTAAGTCAATCGCGATACCGCTTGGACAAAATCGCGAGCGCGGAGATCGTTAAACGATCGCTTGACAAAAATCCCAGCCAAATAGAGCTTACCATTGGGCATCTCGACAATCCCCGCATCGCCAATCAATCGCCCCAGCGTCCCTGTCTTATGAGCGATCGCCGCACCTTTACCCAAACCGGCGAATAACAGCTTCCGATTCTCAGTTTGATTGAGGATATCCAATACTTTACTACGACTGGCTTCACTGAGGAGCTGGTGCTTGGCAATTAAGGCTGATACTCTCACCATATCCGCAGGGCTGGTTGTATTTAACCCTTTAAAATCTCCTAGCAACCGATTGATAACTGTTTTGCGCAGTCCCCAATTCTTGAACTGACGATTGAGCACGGCTCGCCCACCCAACCTGTCAATAATCATATTCGTCCCTGTATTGTCACTAATGGCGATCATCTTCGTGGCTGTCTGCAATACGCTTAATTTCGCACCAGGACGATACTGGAGTTCGCCCGAACCGCCAGTGATCAGATCGCTTCTGACAGTGAGTGTTTCATCCATCCGCACTTTGCCCGCATCGACAGCTTGAAATAGTGCCATCAGGATCGGCAATTTAATCGTACTTGCCGCTGGAAAACTTTTCTCACTATTGATCTCTAGATAATTGCCAGTATCCACCTCCATAATAAACATCCCGGTCGATCGATAGCCATACTTCGCTGCTAATACCTGAATTTGGCTCTTGAGTGCGGTCATTTCCTTGCCGATGGGAACGACACCCGCAAAGACAATCGGACTAATCGGGACGGATTGAACGGTACCCGTACTTGCTGTCGAAGCTCCTCGATCGAATGATCTCAATTTGATCGACCAGCGATTTGGAATATCGCTGCGAATAATAATATTTTGGGGGTTGACACCATAGCCAGGAGCCAGTTCGATCGCCAAGCGGGTGGTATTATCCTCAGATTGACCGATCCGTACTTCCCGGACTGCGCCACCAAATTTTTTGCGCACAGTTGCCTCGGTCATTTTCGTACCCGGCAAATCGACAATCAGGCGGTAAGGACCATCTAACAATGTGGCTGTGGGTTGGACTCCAGTATCGGTGCCAAAGTTTAGTTGATTGCGACTAGCATCAAATTCCCAGCCAGTGAATTTGCCTGCGTGAGCTGGTGCGGCTAAACATAAACACGCACTAGTAATCAGTCCGGGGAGGAGCCAACTTAATTTCATAGAGAGAGGATTGTGATGTAATGGTAGAGCTAGATCCGCAACAGGCTTGGCGATCGAAAAGATGCTCGATGATGAGGCCATCTCTATTTAGATACTGATTCGTTGGCGTAGCCTCTCCTTTGGAGAATCTTCGGTTGACTCGATACTGTGCTACACCAACGTGTAGCCACTGAGATCCGAAGGCGGGGTAAGGTTCGCGATTATTGGTTTAGTTTTCACCCAGATGATGATTAGCATTATTAGGTTCCGTTAGTCAATTGATTTATTTGATCTTAAAACCATCAAACTCATTCTCATCATCAGTTTAGAGGCGATCGACTAATTTTCTGCAACAATCGCGACAATCGACTGGCGACTATTTTAGTTATATTAAGAAGTATTACGAGCTTTAGAGATAGAATTCACTCTGTGGATTCGACTGGGAGGTTGAGGCTCGATTCCGCAAAGCGGAGGCTACGCCAACGCCAATAGCCCCAGTCGCCATCCCCTACCTTAATTTTGTGAGGACAAAGCCCATGACTACTGGCTTACAAGACTATCGATCGCCATCGACGACTGAAGAAATACTCGTCGCCAAATTTTTTCACACCTCTGCTGGTCACTGGTTATCCGAACGTCGCTACTATACCCTCCCTGATGGTGATACTCAGGAAGTTGTCAGTGAGATTGAAATTAGATTCTTGGCGGCTGGCTGCCCCCAATTGCAAACGTTAGCGCAATTACATGGTTTAGATGCGCTGGCACTCACCTGTGGCAGCGAAATTCATTGGGATAGCCAAGACTCAGTCACTGGCAAAAAAGCTTCCAAAGGTAGTACTTTATTCGGCGCACTGGGCAATATCTTATATCGCGATCGCGGTTTTGCAACACCTAAACCAATTACCGCAATTTATCATTTTCCCCATCCCGATACCATGTGTCTGAAAACTGAATATCAAGGTTCGGTATTTGAAGAAGAAATTAAACTAGTTGGCGAAAAATACCGCACGCGCCAAACAATTATTTCTCGCGCTGGCGAACAAGTCACGATCGGTCAATATCTAGAAAAACGAATTAGGGTCTAGACTCAGAGATGAGTTACTAGTAGTTCATGAATTTATTCGATCGAAATAGGTCGGAATGTTTCCACTATCAAACGAGTTTACTCTCAATGTCTGCGCCTGATGAATTGTTGGTAGGATCCGACTGAATATTACGCTCATTCCCCCTACCCAGAATCGGCCTTATCCTACCGACCCTTCTCTTGTAAAATATCGTCAGGCGATCCTTAATTTTTCCAGAGCAGACAACCATGACCCAGACGACCACCGAACTGGATTTTTCCACCCTTGATGCAGAACTGAGCCAGCAGAGTCCTCAGGAAATCATCAAGCGCGCATTGAGCCTGTTTGATAATATGGCCATTTCCTTCAGTGGGGCTGAGGATGTGGTGTTGATTGACATGGCATATAAGATTAACCCCAATATCAAAGTCTTCAGTCTCGATACCGGTCGTCTCCATCCTGAAACCTATCAATTTATCGATCGCGTCCGCAAGCACTACGGCATCGCGATCGATGTCGTGTATCCAGAGGCAGCTCCAGTCGAAGCCATGGTCAAAGCCAAGGGGTTATTTAGTTTCTACGAGGATGGACACCAAGAATGCTGCGGCGTGCGCAAAGTGGCACCCCTACGGCGTAAATTAGCCACCCTCGATGCCTGGATTACCGGACAACGCAAGGATCAAAGTCCCTCTACCCGTGCGAGTGTCCCCGCCATTCAAGCCGATGGCGCGTTCTCGACCCCAGATCATCCGTTGGTTAAGTTCAATCCGCTAGCTAATTGGTCGTCAGCAGATGTCTGGACGTATATTCGTGCCCTGGAAGTACCCTACAATGCGCTCCACGAGCGCGGCTTTATCAGTATCGGTTGCGAACCCTGTACCAAGCCGACTCTCCCCCAACAGCACGAGCGCGAAGGTCGCTGGTGGTGGGAGGAGGCAACTCAAAAAGAATGCGGTTTACACGCTCCTAAATAGACGTACTGTCGTAGAACTTTACTCATGTGCTAGAATTGACCCTTTCCATGTTTGATTAATATATTAGTGGTTTGAGGGTCGATCGCATGAGTGGTTTACAGGGTCGAGATTTATTGAGCATGACCGATCTGAGTGCTGATGAGACACTCACCCTCCTCCAACTTGCGGCAGATCTCAAGCAAGGCAAAATTAAGCCCAACTGTCGCAAAACGCTAGGACTACTATTCTACAAAGCCTCGACGCGAACGCGGGTGAGCTTTTTTGCGGGGATGAGTCAGATCGGCGGCCAAGTCATCGACCTGAATATTGGGGCGATGCAAATCGGCCGTGGCGAACCATTGGCGGACACTGCGCGGGTCTTGGATCGATATCTGGATGTCCTGGCAATTCGGACTTTCGATCAGGCAGATGTGGCGACTTTTGCGAAATATGCCCAGATGCCAATTATTAATGCGCTGACAGATCTAGAGCATCCCTGTCAGGTGTTAGCAGATTTACAGACGATTCAGGAATGTTTCGGACAGTTAGCCGGATTGAAACTGGCCTACTTAGGCGATGGCAATAATATGGCACATTCACTGATGCTGGGCTGTGCGATCGTGGGGATGGATGTGGCGATCGCCTGTCCGGCTAATTTTACACCCGATCCGCAAATTGTCGATCGAGCAAGATCGATCGCGGCAACTAATGGTACCCAAGTCATCGTCACTCGATCGCCCCAAGAAGCTGCCAGTCAGTCACAAGTTGTCTATACCGATGTCTGGGCGAGTATGGGTCAAGAGACAGAATCGGATGCGCGGCTGCCCGTTTTTCAACCCTATCAAGTCAATCAGGAGCTATTAACCATCGCCGATCCGAGTGCGATCGTGTTGCACTGTCTCCCCGCCCATCGTGGTGAAGAAATTACCGATGATGTCCTCGAAGGAGCAAGATCGAGAGTTTGGGATCAAGCCGAAAATCGGCTGCACGCCCAAAAAGCTTTGTTAGTTAGCGTTTTGGGTGCTGACTAATTCGATCGACAATTAGGAATTATCGCTACCCATGCCAGTAAAGTGTCTGAGGATAATGATGCTGTGGATTGAGCGTTTGTCCGAGTCTCGATCGCTAGACAAGGCCGCTACTAATGTCGTGAGATCGCTTTCTAAGTAATAATATATTTAGGTAGTATTATTTTCGACAAAGGCTGTGAGCATGGAAATCGTCACCTTGACTACTTTTCTGAGTCCCTTCTTGCCTACTTTCTTGAAGCTGGGTGGCAAGGCAGTAGCAAAAGCCACCGAATCGGCATCTGGCAAGTTTGGGGAAGCAGCTTTTAGTAAAGCGCAGGCAGTTTGGGGAAAATTGAGTCCCAAGATTGAAACAAACGCAGGAGCAAAGGAGGCGGTGACTGATGCTGCCAATCATCCTGAAGATGAGGATTTTCAAGCAGCATTAAGGGTGCAGTTGAAAAAGTTGCTAGCTGCGGATGAAGAGTTACGAAAAGAGATCGATCTCATCCTCGATGAAGATGCTCCCGATGGCACTTCTGGCACCCAAATCGCTCAAAATGTGACTGGCGATCGAAATCAGGTAATCGGTCAAGTAAATGGTGGGAATGTTTTTGGCCATATTACGGGTGGGGGACTAACTTCAGCAGAAACTGCGCGAAGGGTTGCTGCTTTTGAACGTTTTGTAGAGCGCAAGCGTCAGGTGTGGAATAGTTTGACCCCAGCAGAGCAAGCCGAGCATGACGAACAATTTGAGGCATTGTATCAGTCTCTAGCAGCATCGAGGAAATAATTTTAACAATGATTGTTTTCTTGGATAGTAATATTCTGGGTTTAATCTCTAATACCAATAGTTCGTTTGATGAATGTCTGCAATGCGAAAAATGGTTTAACACCTTATCGATTCGAGGTGCCCGCCTTGTTACTTCAGATATTTGTGATTATGAAGTGAGAAGAGGATTAATCAGCTCCTTCATTAGATCTGGGAAACCTTCACCAGGCATCGCTATGTTGGATGCACTGAGAATAGATGGATTTTTGGAATTCTTGTCTATTTCTACAGAGGCTTTAGATTTAGCTGCAAACCTCTGGGCTAGGGCATCTAATGAAGGTTTAACGACGAGGGATGATAAAAACATCGATGTTGATATCATTATTTCTGCTCAGTATCGAATTTTGGAAGCTGAGTATCCAGGGCAGCGGGTCGTTGTGGCGACGACTAATTTAAAGCATCTATCGCGATTTTGTGATGCTGCTCGGTGGCAAGATATTAAATTGTAATTGAGTCTCCATAAAATTCATGGAAGATCCTTTACTATTCCTGCAAGTAGATGATTAATGTCCAAATCCTGAACTTAAGCAAGATGGACTGGAGATCGAAACCAGGTAACTGGTGAGCTAAAAAGTGGTAATGCTTTCAATGGCAAGAAAATCTTTCAGGGATCGATCGACAGTTTGATATCCCACGCTCTATCCACAGCCACCCCGACCCTGCGATAATATCGATAGTCAAACCCTACTAAATTTAGGGTGAGTAAACTAACGCAAAAAATCCGATGAGACTGTCCAAAAGCTTATTTGTCACCCTTCGCGAAGAACCAGCCGAAGCCGAAATCCCCAGCCATAAACTGCTCCTGCGGGCTGGAT
>NZ_JANNDR010000062.1:0-2625 GCF_031378165.1 Chamaesiphon sp. OTE_75_metabat_556 | reverse complement strand
ACTCAATTAATCTATTAATCCCTATAACTGCTACCTAACAAAGGTTTCAGCGATTGTCCTGTGGCTTGAAAGCAAAGTGGGGGTTAATTTTAGAAGAAAAATGGGTATAATCTTAACTAAGTCTCCTTCTAAAAGAACTTAGTTTTTGGTTTCAGGTCGTTAAGCCTGAGCATTTAATAAAGGTCGTCTCGGCCGCTACCTGAACCCCTGCCTCGCAACACGCGAACTCGCAGGGGTTTGGTTGTTTGTAGATATTATGCCCTCTTTTCGAGCAAAAATCTAATTACTTTCTGGCTGACGCAAGAAATTCACCAGATTTTCATGACTCACCAAATGGATGGCGGTGCCGATCAGTACTCGAATCACTGTCTTGCTTTCTTGCTTGAGCAGTCCAAAGTCCAGGAATAGAGCCGGATCGTTATTGGGATCGACGATCGTTTTGCCAGTAAGGACGATCGCCTTTGTGACTGGTTTCCTTAGCTCGCCGCCATTTTGACCTTTAATTGGGTCTTTTTCTTTTTTGAGAAGTAACGTTGCTTGATTTAGTTGCCTACCCACTCGCACTAATTCACTCCACTTCTCGATCCGCGTTCTCCCATTCTTTTGTTGACTGTATATACAAAAATCTTGGCGATCTTCTCGCCACTTAACTCGTGCGGTGCCTTTCGATCTGAGCAGAAATGCGAAATTTCTGCCATCACTGGTTTTAACAAACAGATCGATCATCCCTTCATTAGTTTTAACTCGCGGAGTAAGTACGATCCCTTCATCTCTAAAAGTATTTAATAACATTTCAGTCACAGAAACTAAGCGATCTATCGTTAAAGATTCATCGATTGCCTTTAAGCTGCCAATCGCTCCACCAAGTCCGACGATTGGATTACTAATAACTGCCCCACCGCTAGCAACTCCAGCAGATATCTTGGCTAAATTTTTCCAGAAATCTTGTTTTTCTTTAAGATATTTTAATGCCTCATCATTTTGTAAATATCCCAACTCTCTAGTCTGTTCGATATCTGATATTGAGAGGATCGAACTAGTATTAGCATTATCAAACATATTTTTTAAAAGATAGTATTTTATCTTAATTTAATATTGCTCCATGTTGGCGGTCGATAAATTAGCCCTGCTAAACAACAATCTTAGCTCTTCATCGGCATCGGTGGCACGATCGCTCCTCAAGTCTGGGTCGATCGGCTCTGTCATTTCGATCGATCGGTAGCTGTCGCGACAACCGCCGATGGATCGTGAAATCTATAGCTGGATGGAGTCTAGCTGTGTCACCAAGAGCTGTCATTTGACAAACGACAGCACATTTAACCCCAGAGCCGAGCGTTGTCGCCCCGCCAATTGACGTGTCATTTAATATGCCTTCCTCGATCCATCTATTGAATGAATGATGTTTCGATTTGTGAAAATTGCACGGAGGGTTTCTCTGGAAAATGGACTGTAATATCGATCGATCCGCCCATTGCGGCGATCGTGCCAATCAATGTCGAGAGAGTGATATTTTCTCTAGCTTCAACTTGAGATATATAGGATTGCCGCACTTCTAATAAATCGGCTAGCTCTTCTTGGGTGAGTCCGGCAGCTTGTCGAACCGCACTGATAATTTTTAATTTCGCACGAATTTTATCGGCACCAGCACTAATTTCTGACTGCATTTGTGGAGAAAATTCTTGTTTGATTTGGCGATAGGTTCTGTGTTGTCTATTCATAGGGATTTACCACTATCAGTTTCTTCTAGGTACTCTGTAAACCGTCGCTCGGCGATGGGGATATTCTTTTCATACCAGCGTTTATCGCCTCCTTTGTCACCCCCAACGAGCAGAACTGCTTGGCGTTGCGGATCGAAAACAAACAGTATCCGGTAGGGATTGCCATCATGTTGGACGCGAAGTTCTTTCATATTGGTAAAGGTCGAACCTTTAATCGTGTCCGCGTAAGGACGACCCAATGATGCTCCCTGCTCTTCTAAAATATCGAGTACCATCGCAATCGACGCTTGTACCCCATTATCTTGAGCAAAAAACCATTCTTCAAATTCTCTATGAAAAATAATCTCCCATATCATATATTCATGATATCACATTTATATAATACCGCTGGATCGAACTCCTGTAGTCTACCGAGGGATAGGGGGGCTAAAATTGCGATCGGGCAAATTCAAGTCCCTATAAATACGTTTATAGGTACCTAAAATCTCACAGTAAAATCGGCTCAAATTAGCTTTGAGCAAAGAATTGGAGGTTTTAAAGAAAATACTTATGGTGAATTTAACTAGATCGATACTTAGGGTGCGGATCGTCTCGATCCCGCGCCATTGGCACGGGCAATTTCATGCTGCAAGCAAAGTCAGGAGATGGAATGAGCTTTATTACAACTGCCTCTGAGCAAACGTTACAACGCTACCAAAGCAGGTTTTCGGGCCGATCCTGTAGCAATCCCGTGTGGCGAGCGGACTTACCACTCATTCCACTTGCATGAAGACAGAATAGTTTATTTATACTATAATACAAACAAATATTTTGAAAAAGTAGATTAGGAGCGATCGTTGCATGTCAAATCACTCTGGCAGCTATATGTTGAATCAAGTAATTGAAATTCTCGATCGACATGAAATGT
>NZ_JANNDR010000057.1:0-5105 GCF_031378165.1 Chamaesiphon sp. OTE_75_metabat_556 | reverse complement strand
GCAACAATTTGGGACGGGAGCGACGGGTTCGCGGTTGACAAGCGGACACAAACAACTCCACCAAGATCTCGAAGATGCGATCGCCCGTTTAAAAGGCACTGAAGCGGCCTTAGTTTTTAGTTCGGGGTATCTGGCAAATTTGGGGACGATCGCGGCACTAGGGGGCAAAAAAGACCTAATTCTGAGCGATCGCGCCAACCATTCGAGTCTCAAAAATGGGGCGTTATTAAGTGGGGCAATGACGATCGATTACCAGCATGGCGATATGCAGGATCTGCGCCAGCATTTAGAATTACACCGCGCTAATTACCGTCGGTGTACGATCGTCACCGATAGCGTGTTTAGTATGGATGGAGATATCTGCCCGTTGCCAGCACTAATCGAGCTAGCACGGGACTATGGGGCGATGCTGGCGATCGATGAAGCCCATGCCACTGGAGTATTTGGGGCAACTGGTGCGGGCATTGTTGAGCACTACGATCTGGTGGGTCATCCCTTAATCGAAATGGGTACGCTCAGTAAATCGATCGGTAGTTTGGGCGGTTATGTGGCGGGTAGTGCCAGCCTGATCGATTTTCTCAAAAATCGGTGTGCGAGTTGGATTTATACCACCGGATTATCACCCGCAGATACAGCCGCAGCACTAGCCGCGATCGAGATCATTAGCACTACACCCCAACTACGTCAGCAACTGTGGCAAAATGTGACATGCTTAAAACAGCTTTTGACAGAGCGACTGCCCCACTTGCCGCTAATTCCGTCAGCATCACCAATTATTTGTATCGAATTACCAGATGCTCAGACCGCACTGACGATCGGGATTCAACTCCAGCAAGCCGGGATCTTTGCTCCAGCAATCCGTCCCCCTACCGTCCCCACGAGTAGAATTAGACTATCAGTGATGGCTACCCACCAACAGTGGCAATTAGAGCGATTGGTTACGGCCATCGAGCGGATTCTCAGCCCCACCGAAGTGAGTTAAAATAACGATCGACCGGCACCAGCATTTACCAGACGGTCGCAGTCGATCGATTTCGACCTGCTAGCTACTAAGCTTGACAAAGCAGACTCAAAAAAATCACAATATTCGTCACAAAGTAGTGGTGATTTTAGGATTGTTCGCCTAAAAAGTATCGTCATAATTCCCGATATTTATTACTCGATCGCTTACGCCCCGCGCCCACATATTCTCTACCCTCTAATTTAAGTTTTGGCAAAACCAAACTCCCGCTTTGATTTTGAACAGGCAACCCAGGTGACTAAACAATTAGTCCACCAAATGCCCTCATGGTTGCGACTATCGTTCATCCGAAGTTGGGTGTTCTGGGCAATTATTACTCTCGGTATTTCGGGTGGGCTAGTTTATCTGGCCTTGGGCTTGCTGCTCAATCCCAAAGCAGTCCCCAATTGCCCCGAAATCTTCGTACCGATGTCCTCGGCATCCCTGCGCGTATATTGCGGCCAATTGGCAGCCAGCAAGCAAACTTTAAAAGACCTAGTATCGGCACTCAATCTCGTCAAAGATGTTGCCCCCAACGATCCCACCCGCAGCTATATCGATAGCAATGTCCAACGCTGGTCGCTGGCAATTTTGAGATTGGCCGAAGCTACTTATCAAGAGGGGAACTACGATGAAGCCGTCAACGCGGCTAAAAAAATCCCCAAAAATATTCCAGCTTATAAAATCGTGGCCAAACGGTTGGGACAATGGCAAGAAACTTGGACGAAAGGGGTGGCACTCGATCAAGAAACTAGAGCATTATTAAATAGCTCGAAGTGGGTGAATGCTTATGGAGTAGCAGTAAAACTCACCCACCTGAATAATCGGTATTGGGCGACTACTAAATATCAAGAATTAGCCGATCTCGTCCAAATTGCCAAAGCGGATAGCTCCAAATTAGATGAGGCGCGGCAACTGCTCAAGAATAATCCAACTGTCAAATCGCTGCTAACAGCAGTAGAGATGGCTAATAAAATCGATCCCAAAAGCTTCGCCCATACCGAAGCCCAAACGATCGTCACCACAGCAGCCAAACAGATGCTGAAATTAGCCAGAACCAAACTGGATAAACGCGACTGGACAGGCGCACTCGAAATTGCCAATCAGACCCCAGATGCCACTGAAACCAAAACCGAACTCCAGGATCTAATTAGTTTTGCTGAAGCCCAATCTCATTCCGCAAGTGGCAGTATCTCCGAACTCGAAACAGCCATTTCCCTGATCCAAAGCATTAAAGCTAATAGTTCGCTGTACCAACGATCGCAGCAAGCAATGGGCACTTGGCAACTGGAAATTCAAGATCTTGCCACGCTCCAACACGCTCGCAGTCTGGCAAGTACCAGCACTGTTGTCGATCTCCAAGCCGCAATCACCGAAGTACAACGCATTCCTGTCAGCAATCCCCGTGGGAAAGAAGCCGCAGGCGTAGCCAAAGAGTGGCGTCAGCAAATTGAAACAGTTCAAGATACACCTTATCTCCGTACTGCGGACACCTTGGCCGCTAGCGGTACCGTTCAAGGTGTCCAACAGGCGATCGCCCAACTCAATCAAATCCGCCCCGGACGCGCACTCTACGCCCAAGCGCAAGAGAAAAGCAAACAGTGGACGGCGGAGATCCAACGGGCGGAGGATGCCCCGATCCTTCAGCAAGCGGAAAGCTTGGCGGCTACTGGCGATCTCCGGGGTGCGATCTCGATGGCACAACACATTGGCAACGGACGCGCGATGTCCGCACAACGGGAAGAAAGGGTCAACGACTGGCAAGCCCAACTCCAAGCCGCTAACAACCTCGCCGCCGCCCAAAAATTGGCCGATACGGGTACGCCAGAATCCCTCTTAGGTGCGATTAAAGCCGCCGCGCGCGTACCCAAAAGTTCCGCCCTCCGCGCCCAAGCGCGATTGGCGATGGATAATTGGGGCAATCAAATGCTCGAAGTCGCCCAAAGCACTGCCACCAGCGATCTGCGCCGCGCGATCGCGATCGCCAAAGCCATTCCCTCAAATACTTCTTCCTACGGTGCTGCCCAGAATCTGATCCAACAGTGGCAACAGCAGCTTAATCCCACGCCAGAGGCTAGTCCAAATAGTGATGACGGTACAAATGGTGTTTTGGGTAATTAGGCTGCACTGAAGCGGGGAGCGAAAAGTGCGGGAACAGGGGTTTCCCCAAGTGAAGCACCTTTTCAAGACAGCAGGGAGCGGGATCAGACATTGTCACCATCCAGCAACCAGTGGCGGATCGGTTAAGTTAAAAGAGTGTAAGTTTACCCCAACCTGTTGGCTATGGAAATTATTCAGATTCCCGTTTTGTCAGACAATTATATTTTTCTGATGGTCGATCGAGATCGGCAGATTGCGGCAGTTGTCGATCCAGCGGAAGCGGCACCAGTACTCGCCGAATTAGCTCGTCAGCAAGTGCGATTGGTGGCGATTTTCAATACACACCATCATGGCGATCATGTTGGCGGGAATCAAGAATTAATCGCCGCCTTCCCTGCTGTCCGTGTCTATGGCGGTGCCGAAGATCGCGGTCGCATCCCCGGACAGCAAGTATACTTAGTCGATGGCGATCGGGTAGAATTTGGCGCGCGCAGTGGTGAAGTCTTGTTTATCCCCGGACATACTCGCGCCCACATTGCCTACTATTTCCCACCAGTAGCGAGCGATGAGGCTGGCGAACTCTTTTGTGGCGATACGATTTTTGCTGGGGGGTGCGGACGCCTATTTGAAGGGACTCCCGCTCAAATGGTCGGCTCGATGACGAAATTGCGCCAATTACCCGACGATACGCGAATCTGGTGCGCTCATGAGTATACATTGAGCAATCTTAAATTTGCCATCACTGTCGATCCTGACAATCAAGAACTCCAGCAGCGACTAGTTGATGTCACCGCTGCTCGGCAAGAGCTGATTCCGACCGTGCCCACTTGCTTGGGAATTGAAAAGCGTACCAATCCTTTCCTCCGTTGGGATAGTGCCGCCCT
This sequence comes from Chamaesiphon sp. OTE_75_metabat_556, assembly GCF_031378165.1. Lineage (NCBI taxonomy): Bacteria > Bacillati > Cyanobacteriota > Cyanophyceae > Gomontiellales > Chamaesiphonaceae > Chamaesiphon > Chamaesiphon sp. OTE_75_metabat_556. The sequence continues at coordinate 1,121 of NZ_JANNDR010000057.1, read as the reverse complement.
CCAAACCAGTGTTGCCAGTCACGATCCGATCGAGACTTTTGCCCGTATTCGTGGTCGTAAAGACCAATTTTAAGTCAGTCGATCGTTAAGTTTTGAGGATGAGACTTTTATCTAGAGATCGTGGTTAACACTTTGACTAAATAAGCTAAGATGTGTTGTGTGTTGAGAGGCAGTGGAGATGAAATTGGTGAAAGTGCAACGGGTAGCAATGCTGGCGATCTCGATCGGGACGAGTGTTTTGGCAACAAGCTGTAGTAGTGGCAAGGTGTCCCAGTGCGCGGACATGATTAAAGTCATCAATCAAACGGTGATCGATACCAAAGATACTACTCAATCTGGCACGAATCTCGATGTCCAAATTGTCGAAAAACTCGTCCAGGTTTTCACTAAAGCGAACAAGGATATGAGTTCCGTCAACCTGAGCGATGAAAAACTCAAGACTTACAAAAGTCAGTTTGTAGCCATGTATCAAGGTGGCACCGAAATTAATCAGCAACTAATTGCCAGCCTCAAGGAGCGCAAATCTACCAAGGTGCAAGAAGGTTTGCGCAAATCCAATAATATTTTCAGTCCCGAACGCGATCTGGCGACCGGACTGACTCAGTATTGCAAAATCCCCGAACAGAAATAGGATCGGCGCGACTCGATCGATCACAATAGCTAAGCTGGTTAAGACACAAACCCGACTTCTTGAAGAAGTCGGGTTTGTAGTAGTAATAGTGCCAACATCTCAAGATAACTAGTTCGCCAACTCTTGCGACCCTAAAGCCTAACACCTACAGCCTAAAACCTAACCCCTATTTCTCATGCTTGACTTCCACCACCATGTGGACGTTGCCGCGTGGCGAAAAATCAGCTCTGACGGTAATCTGATGGGGATCGGCAGTTGCCACAAAATCATCTAAGATTTGATTGGCGGTTTCCTCGTGGGAAATATAGCGATCGCGATAGCTATTGATATATAGTTTCAGTGCCTTGAGTTCGACCACTTTTTGGTCGGGGACGTAACTAATCTCGATCGTCGCAAAATCGGGATAGCCCGAAAAGGGACACTTACAGGTAAACTCTGGCAAACTGATATCGACGTTGTAACGTCGCCCGATCCGAGGATTGGGAAAGGT
>NZ_JANNDR010000050.1:0-2737 GCF_031378165.1 Chamaesiphon sp. OTE_75_metabat_556 | reverse complement strand
CATCATAATAGAGATCGGCTAGTGAGATACTAGCCAGAGCGGCTTGAAGCTTTTCATTGAGCCGCCGCCACACCATCAGCGTTACCCAGTCTGCGGCTAAATGGGGATCGACTGGCGAGCTAGTGGGATACTCAGCTACCATCGATTCACCCACCGCCACCAAAATATCACTCAAAGAAATTTGGGTGGGTTTTTTGGCAAGCTTGTAGCCGCCGTGCGCTCCCCGAATGGATTTGACTAGTCCCGCGCGGCGCAACTCAATTAATAATTTCTCCAAATAGGGCATCGGCAGGCGTTGACGCTTGGCGATCGCACTGACTGAAGCTGGGCCAAATCCTGGTTGCAAACTGAGATCGAGCATCGCCTTGACGCTGTAATCTCCGCGAGTAGTCAGTTTCATCTGTGTTTTTTAGCGATTACGGCCATCCGAGATCGATGCGGTTGGCGACCTCGCGATGGCAGTTTTGACTCAACGCAATTTACCAAATCGAGCTGAATATCGACGATCTTCGGTGCGAACTCGGTTGATCGAGTGTCGGATCATTTCAATCCTAGCAGAATCTATTCAGAATATTACAGATCCAACTATCGATTACTGAGAACTATTAATGTTTAACTAGCCAACCAATATCGATGGTTTAATTCTCGTCCTGGTCAACTGTCAACGGATCTAACTGTTAAAAGGCAACTATTTTTCTGATAAGTTTCGTTTCGATCTAAAAAAGATGGTATTTTGGATACAGACATTTAACAAACTCACTCTAGTCAGTGTACTATGGTGATAAGTGCTAATAGCAACCTCCAATAACTAATTGCAGGTCTAGTTTAGCAAAACCGCAACGCCGGATAGCGTTAGACCCTCTAGTTTGAAATCTAAGTTGATGAGTAACAAGAAAAATATTGAGCCTTTAGTCGGCGAAGAACTGCTCCAAAAAGTCAAAGACCTCGGCAGCGCAAGCAAAGAAGATAAAGCGCGTGAATGCGGCTACTTTACCGAAACTAAGACTGGCGTAGAACGCGTTAACATGATGAAGTTTCTCAACGCGCTCATCGATGCTGAAGGCATTCAGCTCGATAGCAAAGCCGTTGGTGGCGGTCGTGGCGGTCGTAGTGCGAGCTACAAAATCACCGTTCAATCTAACAATAACTTATTGATTGGTGCTGCCTACACCAAACAAATGGGCTTGAAGGAAGGGGACGTATTTAATATCACCCTCGGTCGCAAGCACATTCATCTCAAACAAGTTGATGGCAGTGAAGATGATGAATAGAGATTGGGTAGTCGATGCCTGAGGCGATCTGATTGAGCTAGTCGATCGATCGTGAGATCTTGAAGATCGGCAGCTCGGTGAAAACCAGATCTCGATGCTGTTAATTGAGCGATCGTCTTCACCCATCGCCCAATTTTCCCGCTAGCTAGTAAATTTTAGATTGTTGTCATCACGATCTAAACTTTACTAGCTTTAGCTATTGCGGGAGATCTTTCGTTATATTTATCACCCACACTCGCTCTACTTTCATGCCTCGGATCAAAATTAGGCAGCATGTTAATCCGCTGAGTATTATCTATCAGCAGTCGCTAGTTCCACCCGATTGGTCGGTAGTTTATCCCGATCTTTGCGCGCCGATTCATCTCGATATTGGCAGTGCTGGCGGACGATTTTCGATCCAGATGGCGCAAGCAGATCCACATTGGAACTACTTAGGAATTGAAATTCGCGAAGCTCTAGTCATCCAAGCCAATCAGATCCGCGATGGTCTAGCTCTGAGCAATCTTCACTACGTCTTTGGCAATATCAACACTTCGCTGGCGACACTGCTAGCATCGCTACCTGCTGGCAAATTACGGCGAATTAGCATTCAGTATCCCGATCCCTGTTTTAAGACCAAACATGCCAAGCGGCGTGTCGTACAGCCAGCCTTAGTCGCTGACATCGCTCGCTATCTACCCAGCGGTGGCGAGGTATTTTTGCAATCCGATCTCGAATGGGTAGCGCAGGAAATGTGCGATCGATTTAGCTAAAATCCCGCCTTCCGTCGCACTCAATCCGACTGGATCGAGCCAAATCCCCTCGGTGTTCCCACCGAACGCGAAGTCTCTACGCTCGGTCGGGGTTTGCCAGTGCATCGGGCAATGTGGATTAGGGAGTAGGTGATAGTGGATTAGGGAGTAGGTGATAGTGGATAGTGGGTAGATAGATTATCGATCTTGCCACTTTAGAACGCAAGCATTCTATTCACTATTCACTATTCACTATTCACTATTCACTATTCACTATTCACTATTCACTATTCACTATTCACTATTCACTCTACTTATACTTCAAATTAATGCAACTCCACTCCTGACGATTCCAAACCGTGCCGACAACCCAGCCATGTTGTTCGAGTACGTGGGAGACATCAGCCACCTGACTAGAGAGAATGCCGCTGAGAATTGCCCAACCTTTGGGCTTGACGAGTGCGGACATCGAGGGTGCCAGTTGCATAATGATATCTGCTAAGATGTTGCAGACAAAGCCGTCCACAGGCTCAGGAATCATCGCTTGGAGTCGATCGATACTGCCGAGATCGACGATTAATTTGGCAGCGGGAATGTGATTGAGGTCGCGGTTTTCGCCAGTGGCTTTGACGGCCAGCGGATCGTTATCGACCGCATAAACCTGGTGGGCACCTAGCAACAATGCCGCCGTAGAGAGAATACCAGAGCCACAGCCAATATCGGCAATGGTCAGAT
>NZ_JANNDR010000035.1:0-6600 GCF_031378165.1 Chamaesiphon sp. OTE_75_metabat_556 | reverse complement strand
ACTTCGGTGACACCACTCGTAGTTCTATTTAAGAAATAATTAGCAATCTCCGGCAAATGTTTCTCCAGTGTATCAGCTATATTCGGAAAAGTGAAAACTGTAGCTTGAGACAAATCAAGAAGAGAATTCAGGTGAAAGTCCATAGCCAGTATGAGGGTAAAATGTAGCGATCGCTACATTTTACCCTGTTTTCAGAGGAGAGCCGACGAGAACAATCGAAACAACTGGTGGAAATTGCTAAAATAGGAGTAAAAAGAGCGATTACCTACGGTAGGCTACCGCCAACGCTAGTTAAGCATGAAGACAATATTGGTAAAATGGTCGTAATTGATGCTGAGACGGAGGAATCTGCAGTAGATCGATCTGAAAATAGATCGATGGTGCTGTGAATTTAACTGCAATACTGTAGATCGAAAAATTGACTTAACGGAAAAATTTAGGACTGTTTGATCGAAATCGACACAAAACTATGACCGGAGTGAAAAATTTGTCGCCTGCTCCCGATCGCTGGTTGCTGTCAGAATATACCGATCCGAATACAATTTTGACCTTGAGTAGTTTCGATCTCCAACTATCGATCGCCGATTTGTATGAAAATATCGATTTTGACGAGATTTAAATCAGTTATCACAACTCATTTTTTATGCCTTTCTTACGCTCCGATCTAACTGAATTAGCAGGTGTCTTTTTGAAGCTAGGAACGATCGGGTTTGGAGGGCCAGCGGCGCATATTGCCATGCTAGAAGCAGAAATTGTGACGCGGCGGCGGTGGATTAGTCGAGAGCAATTTTTGGATCTAATTGGCTTGACGAATTTGATTCCAGGGCCGAGTTCGACCGAATTAGCGATTTATATCGGTTATTTGCGGGCTGGCTGGTGGGGCTTAATTATTGCTGGGGTGTGTTTTATTTTGCCCGCGATGGCGATCGTCTGGCTACTGGCGATCGGTTACGATCGAGTCCAGACGCTACCAGCATTCATTGGGATCTTTAATAGCATCAAGCCGGTAGTTGTCGTGCTCACGATCCAAGCAATGTGGAAATTGCAACCCTCTGCACTGAAAAATCTCCCGACCGGAGTGGCCGGAATGGGATCGATCGGGCTACTGGGGGTTTTGGGTGTTAATACCTTCGTCGTGCTGTTACTGGCCGGATTTGGGGTGCTGGGGTGGCAACATTGGCGCGACTGGCGCGGGGGATTGTCAATCATCGTTTTGCCGAGGATCGAATTACCACTTTTGGCGATCGTCCCAGCGATCGCAACGCATCCGAGCTGGGTAGATGTCTTCGGAATTTTCCTGAAAATGGGGGCGACGATCTATGGCGGGGGCTACGTCTTGTTAGCATTTCTCCAGCCGGAATTGGTTGATCGGACTCACTGGCTGACCTCGAATCAACTACTAGATGCGATCGCCATCGGTCAAGTTACCCCTGGCCCGCTATTTACAACAGCAACATTCATTGGGTATCTCCTGGCAGGGCATGCTGGCGCGATCGCGGCGACTGTGGGGATTTTCTTGCCTAGCTTTGGTTTCGTCGGTCTTGCGACCTATTGGGCACCCCCGTTACGCCGATCGATCTGGTTTCGGAGTTGGTTGGATGGGGTCAATGCTGCCGCTTGGGGAGCGATTGTAGTTGTGGCTTATCGCCTGGGCATGAGTACGCTTGGTGACGGGCAATCGCTCTCGATCGCTGTCTTGGCAGCGGTATTGCTATGGCGATGGCAATTGGAGCCAATTTGGCCGCTCTTGGGTAGCGCAACGATCGGCTTAGTGGGACAATTAGCTCAATCGCATCGCTAACAGTTGTCGCACTTTACATCAATTGCCTGAAGCCGAATGTACTTAGTTTATATAATACTTGTCATGATCGGCGATTTGTAGTTAGCTATCAATTCCGAACTGACATCGTCTTCAGATCCTCACGGCAATTGCTTTAGAGATCGTCCCCTCTTGTCATTCTTCATCTTGCCAACTATGCCCTGACAACATCATCTGTCGAACCAAATCGAGACATCGAGTGTCAATAGACCTCCTGCGAAAGTATTTGATAGATCGTTTAACATCAACCATTTCAAGGATTATTTACTAATACTAAAAGAATGGTTGAATACACTGACAAATATAGGTTCTGTCGATTAATCTCGGACTTTCGCAGGAGGTCTAATCTATCGATCGAGCCACATGGCAACCATCGGTCAAATTTAGAGTCAAGGTACGACAACGCTGACATTGCCAAGAATAAAGTTTGAGTGAGGATTTAGATTAACATGCATTTTGATTTACAAGCATTAATTCAGACATTTGGTTATCCCTTGGTGTGGGGGATTGTTTTTGCTGAGTCGGGATTATTGGTCGGGTTCTTGCTCCCTGGAGACAGTTTGCTATTTGTTGCCGGATTTTTGTGCTCTTTGGCCAAAACCGGACTAGATATTCGGGTGATGGCTTTTGGTTGTTTTGTCTTCGCAGTATTGGGTGATAGTGTCGGTTACTATACTGGCAAAAGATTCGGTCGTAAATTATTTGACAAACCAGATTCTAAGTTCTTTAAGAAAAAGCATTTAGTTGCGGCGGAAGCATTTTTCGAGCAGCAAGGTAAAACCGCAATTATTCTGGCGAGATTTATGCCCTTCGTGCGGACTTTTGCGCCGATTGTGGCGGGGATTGCCGCCATGCGCTATCGGACATTCATGCAATACAATGTCGTTGGTGGTCTGTGCTGGGGTGTGGGTTTGACCTTGCTGGGCTATTTTTTGGGCAAGAGTATCCCCGCCGAACAGATCGACCAATATCTGATTCCAATTACGCTAGGAATTATGTTTATCTCGCTAGCACCATCGATTTTTCATATTCTCAAGGCACGGCAGAGTAGTAAGAATCGGGAATAGTTGATAGTTGATAGTTGATAGTTGATAGTTGATAGTTGATATCACTGTAAAAAAAAGGGATAGTTACCTTGGTAACTATCCCTAACTTGACTATGAATGCAAGACTAACGAGCGGTTTTTGTGGCGGGGCTGGGGGATTTACTCGGCGGGGGTAATGACTTAATTACTTTCGGCGCGATGGGGAGTTTGGCGACCCCTGGCACTTTTTTGAGGCCGACGAATAGATCGAACCGATTGCTAGTTTCATCTAAGATCGCGCTAGTGACACCCAAGCTGCTCATCGCTTGAAATCCGGCTTTTACTTCTGGCGAGAGATAGGGTAAGGGTAAATTCCCTGCATTAATCGTCCGATCGATATCGATGAAAAATTGACCGTTGTGGGGATTTAGACTCGATCGAGTCGCTTGTTTAAACTGAACACTATCGGCAAGTTTTTGCTGGGGTTGCGGTACAAAAGTACTCGCTACTGGTGCCCCCAAAGTCAAGAATGCCAGATTGTCAAGCCAGCCGTGAGTCGCAGCAACACTACCGAGGGGTGTAGTCCAATTAATCAGGTCTTGGTTTCCTAATTTGGCTTTAGCGATTTTAAATCCTTGCTGTGCCATCCGATGATCGAGTCTGGCAAAGGATTTTTCAGCAACAGATCGATCGCTGGCTTGTTGGATGATGACTAAGCCCGCCCCCAGCTCGGCATCGACTTGATCGGGTTTGGGGACGATCGCCAAGCCAAAGGAGCCTTTACTCCAGTTGAGGATCTCTGATTCCAAATCTAGTCCGGTTAAATTATCCAAATTTTTGACTAAGTCGGTCGGCTTGATGGGTGCGAGGGGACTCGTATCGGAACTCCGAACATAGTCTTGCCATAACCTTTGTAAGTTACCGCCAGAAACCATGATCAGGGTATTAGCTGGCAGATTGGTCGCCAGATTTTGGGCTTGGTTTTCGACGACTAATTTTTGTTTGGGATTGGGTTTGAGCCAAGAAATCCCTTTCCAGGCGATGCCTTCAGCCGCTAGGGTGGCATTGGCTGCCATGCCCTGTTGCGATTGCGCTTGTGCTAATTTGTCCGCTGCCAATGTTTGGGGCGAGTTTGCCGCTGCTACCGCCGTAGCCACGGGAATATTTACATATACTTGCGCGAAGGGACGATCGATTTCGATTTCAGTGAGGGCTTTGGTATAACCCGGTACTGTCAAAATCGATTTACCACCTTGTTGGGTATCGACAACGCGTTGCAGGCTGGCGCGATCAGTGGCAATTGCCACGAAATTATCGAGGATCGCGATTGCCATTGTCCCCGTTTTGCGCCTAAATTCCCGAATTAACACCCCTTTATAATTACTTTCGACTAAATTGGCATCGATCGGGGTTTGATGCTGTTCGACGACCCGCTGGGCGGCACCGCGATCGGCGATCGGCAAAATCGCCACTGTTTGACGATCGGCGAGAATGCCACGATCGGCTTTACCGGATGCGCCAGGATTATTGAGATAACCGATCAGGATTTGTTTGCCAATCCACGGTTGAATATCGCGGCGATAATCATAGCCATAATTCCCCAGCAAGTCAGTTTGCAATTTGGCGAGTTGGCGTTCGACGACACCCCGACTGACAGGGATCCCAAATTCACTAAATTTCTGCCAGCGTTCGGGATCGGTTGCCACCGCGATCGACACCAAAGTATCCTGGGGCAATAAACTCACCCCATTACTGGTATCGAGCTTACTCCCAGTCCCCGACCATAATCGGCCGATCGCGATCGCCACGCCAGTCGCTAACAATGCGGCGACTCCAGTACCAGCGAGGATGCGGCGACGGCGTTTTTTTTGCTGCTGGATGTTGGCCTTGGGTAATTTGGACTTGTGAGTCGGCATTTTATTGGGCATCTCGATCGGGGTAGAGTTGGGAGTTGGGATAGTATCGATCTAGAAATAATAGGGATTTTCCCATGCTGACAATTCTACTACTGACGATCCACAAAGGAGATCGATTAGTCGATCGTTGATAGTCGATCGTTGATAGTTGATAACTAGCCACTTGACCTCTGGAGCTTAATTGTTTGGTAAAGCTTTAAGGGGGAACCAGAGAATGCGGGTTGTAGAGGTTTAAGGAAAGTGACAATCCAGAGGAATCAGAGAAGGCATGGGTAAATCGAAGCGAGCAGCTTGACAAACCAAAGTCAGAAAATCCCAAACATCACGCTGTTGAGCTTTGAGGGAAGTCACTACCGAAAGTAACCGCGCCACAAATTGACTCCCAGCCAGAGATTGAGAACCAAAGCTAGTCCGCCGCCAGATGACTGCCTGACGTAAAGCTTGTTCGGCAGCATTATTAGTCGGTTCGACACCAGGAATATGCACAAATGTCCACAGTGCTGGTTCGATTTTGAGTAACTGCTCGCAAGTCCGTACCGTTTTCGCCAGAGGTGTTTTCTCATTCTGACCAATAGGTAATTGGACTGCTGATTCGAGTTCGGCTTTAAACCCTTGGCGCAAAGCGACTACCGCCAGCTCAAAATCAGCACGATTCATCGTGCCATCGCGGACTCGATGCCACCATCGAAACAATCGTTGCTGACGTTTGAGTAAAGCTTCACCAATCGCTTGCGAGACACCACTACGCTCAGCAATTGCCGTTAAATCTCGTTTCAGATGCGCCCAGCAAACTTGTCGTTGTTCGACTTCTAACCAGTTATAGCTACTGTAACGGTCGGAAATCACAATCCCAGCATATTGCTCTCCAATCATTTGTTTGGCAGTAACTTGTCCCCGATTTAAGCTGACCTCAAAGATGCTCATCAACTTTGTGACCACTACCCATAACCATCCTTGCCGCTGCTTGGGATTGTGACCATCACAATTCCCTTGACTGAAACTGGTTTCGTCACTGTGAATTTGTGATTGCAATTGGACGTATTCATGGGCGGTCGTTACTACTGATTCGAGTGCCTGACTCATTTCTTGCCGCAGTCGATTGATACTGGCGACGGAGATCTCAATCCCTAATAACTGTTTTAGTAGTTGCTGTAGTTGTCCGTGGCTTTGACGATAATCGCTACTCAGCCAGGTGACTAATGCTGATAACCTTTCTCCATATCCCACTGCGGATACTTCCGACGGCAATTTGGCTCTGGTCGTTTCGCCACAATGAGGACAATCTAATTGGTGTAGTCGATGTTCGGTAATTTTGGCAGCGATTGGCGGTACTTCGATTACCGGATGACGATACGGCTGAGGATCTGCTCCTTCTAGTTCTACGGGAGCACACGCGGCAACTACTCGGAACATGTTCGTGAATTTCACTATTCTCTGTGAGTTCGTGAAAGTTCCGCTCGTGTCCTGGATGTCCAAACTGACCACCTCTGGCTCTTTCCCCTTTCGCTTTTTTGACCTTGGACTTTGCTCCAAATCCATCTCTTGATGGTGGTTTTGATGAGTTTTGGCTATTTTGCTTGATTTGCTCTTCGATGAGACTCAAGCGTGCTTTTAATTCTTGATTTTCTGCTAATAATGCCTGCACTAGCTGCTGTACTGCGATTGGGGTTCCTTCCCAATCTGCTGTACTTAACCCTATTTTATCTAGCTGCGGCTTTTGTTCCATTTCTTCAATTTACTCTAACTTTCTCCCTCTAACCCCTTTTTCTTCGTTGACACTGGAATGGTTACGGGTAGGGAGGAGTACTTGATTCGATCGACAACTTAATCAATGCCACCA
>NZ_JANNDR010000003.1:0-6066 GCF_031378165.1 Chamaesiphon sp. OTE_75_metabat_556 | reverse complement strand
CCCAACCATTACAATGGAGCGAATGGCTTGACTGTATCGCTTCCGTTGGTTATCCACTTAAACGACTTCCTTATCCAATATGGAAGTCAGAATTAATGAAGCAAGTTAAGGGTTCTCAGAATAACGAGTTATACTCTATTTCACCCATTTTTACTGATGATATAATTGAACAGTCAAAATTGCCACTATTTGATTGTAAAAATACAATAGATATGTTAAAGAATACATTGATTTATTGTCCTCCACTAGACTCTAAATTATTAAGTACTTACTTTGATTATTTCATCAAAAGTGGGTTTTTAAATCCTCCTCAGACAAACAAATATTGATAAGTAAAATGAACATAACACAAATGCTAGAAAATAATCGAGAACTGCTAAGAGATGTTCAGGGAAGTATAGAAAAACTTGATGGACGTAAAAGACGATTCTCTGCACAAATTCAAATCCCTTACTCTTCTAAGCAAGTCTGGCAGGTTTTAACAGACTATGAAGCTTTCCCTGAAGTATTTCCTAATTTAAAGAACATTCGGAGATTAGAGCATCCTACTGGTAATCTCCGACTGGAGCATACTATGTTAAAGCGATTCATGGGACTTGACTTTAAAGCATGTATGGTTCTTGATGTAGAAGAAATTGGTTCCAATGAGATTCGGGAGCATTTAGTTGAAGGTGACTTTAAGGAATTTTCTTCCTGCTGGCGATTAACTCCTATATCTACCTTATTAGAGCATGGTGGCGTAAATCTAGCTTATGAGCTAATCGTTTGTCCTAAAAATATTTATCCAGTTGCACTCGTTGAATATATGCTGTCCCAAGATGTTCCTACTAATCTTTTAGCTATAAGCCAACGAGTAAAAGCCTTATCTAGTATCAAGAATAGTCAAACTTCTTAATAATATTCCTCAGAGATATCGAGGGGTCATTTGCCCAAACCCTCGATAAATTACTGATTGATTAACTTTACGCTCTAAGTCTCGACATTTGAGATGCTCAACTGGAAATTTTAATAGAGGCAATCATCGCGATGAGTAATAGGAAATAGAGAATAAATAAGATTCAGCGTAAAAGTTTTAAATCATTAAATCCATAATTCTAACTGCTCATCATGAATACGATCATACACCTCAAGCAGAAGCCGATATTAATAGGGAGTATTATCGTCGCCATCTTAGTAAGTACGGGTCTGCTTGCATGGGGAATATTACAATCGATGCCTGTAAAAAGCCAAACTGCTATTGTCAGGGCAGCTCCACAATCATCCAAACAGATCGTAGCCTTGGGTAGATTTGAACCTGCGGGCGGAATCGTTAAATTATCTGCACCATTGGCTTTAGATAGAGATCGCATCAAAGAATTGCGAGTACAAGAAGGCTCTAAAATCCGCGCTGGTCAAATTATTGCTATATTAGATTCGGTCGATCGATTGCAAGCGACACTGATCCATGAACGGCAACAAGTCGCGACCGCATACGCTAAATTATCACAGATTAAAGCTGGTGCGAAATCGGGTGAAATTGTTGCCCAAAGAGCGACGATCTCGCGGACTCAAATTCAAATTGAGGGCGAAACAAATACTCAACAGAAAACAATTGATAAGATTAAGGCACAATCGGAGGGAGATCGAGCTGCCCAGCTAGAAACAATCGCTAGAATCAAAGCACAATGGGAGGGGGATCGAGCTGCTCAATCAGCATTGATCGGTAAATTCCAGGTCGAATTAGCAAATGCTCGATCGGAGTTAAATCGTTATCAACAATTAGCTCAACAAGGGGCTATTTCGCAATCATTATTAGATAGTAAAAAGTTAGCTGTTGCTAGTTTTGAGCAGCAACTACGGGAAGCTGAAGCGATTCGAGCAAGGATTGAGAATACTAGTAGCAAACAACTCAATGAGGCTCAGAAGGTACTAGCACGGATTCAGAGTACCAGTCGTCAGCAATTACAAGAAGCTGATGCTTTGCTCGCCAAAATTCAGGGTACAGGGAAAGGGCAAATTATCGAAGCCCAGGCAAATCTCACCCGCATCGCCGAAATTCGTCCGATCGATATCCGAGTAGCCCAATCTGAGGTACAAAGTGCAATTATTATACAAAACCGCGCTCAAACTGAACTAGAGCAAGCATATATTCGTACCCCCTCCGCAGGAGAAATTCTTAAAATTAATACTCGGATGGGCGAAAAAGTCACAGATAAAGGGATTGTCGATCTCGCTCAAACGGAAGCAATGATCGTCGTTGCTGAGATTTATCAGACTGACATCAATCTAGTAAGGCTTGGCCAAAAAGCCACTATTACTAGTAAAGCTTTTAGTGGCGAATTAAGTGGCGTAGTCGATCAGATTGGTTTGCAAGTAAATCGTCAAAATGTATTCAGTGATCGACCTGGTGAAAATCTCGATCGACGGGTAATTGAAGTAAAAATTAAACTTGACTCTGGTGATAGTAGACGTGTATCTAGCTTAACAAATTTACAAGTTCAAGTAGCTATTTCTAAATAACTATTAATATCAATTATCCACTAAAGTGAAACATATACCACTATCCTGGCTTCAATTAATCGAACATAAAAGTCGTCTAGCAATCGCAATTGCGGGTATTGCCTTTGCCGATCTGCTGATTTTCGTCCAACTAGGATTCCAAGATGCACTTTACGACTCAGCAATCGTACCCCATCAGAATTTAAAAGCAGATTTAGTGGTCATTAATCCCCAATTTCAGAGTTTGATTTTGGCTAAATCTTTTCAGCGAGATCGTCTATATCAAACTTTAGGATTTAATGGCGTAAAATCTGTTAATTCCCTATATATTGCGACCGGACAATGGCGTAATCCAACTACTAGGCTCGATCGTCCAATATTAGTCTGGGGTATCGATCCGACCCAGACAACTTTTACTTTTCCCGAAGTCCAGCAAAAATTAGCTAATATTAAATTTCTAAATCGAGTTCTATTTGATCGAGCTGGTCGTCCAGAATATGGAGATATTGATAAAGATTACCGAGAGAAAGGATCTTTTGAAGTCGAGGTAAATAGTAAGCTGCTTACTGTAGAAGGCACTTTTGCCAATGGGGCTTCTTTTGCTACTGATGGTAATGTAATTACTAGTGATTCTACCTTTTTGAATTTATTTCCAGATCGTAGAGGATCGAATATTGATGTTGGTTTGATCGTATTGCAGCATGGAGCAAATCATAAATCTATTCAGCAAGAGATTGCCGCAGCAATGCCAGATTTACGAGTATTAACCATCAATGAATTCGCAGCGGTAGAAAAAAATTATTGGGAGAGTCGAGGTGCAGTTGGATTTATTTTTACATTAGGAGTTATTGTTGGGTTTATCGTTGGAATCGTGATTGTTTACCAAATTCTCTATACAGAAGTCTCTGATCGATTACCGGAATATGCGACCCTCAAAGCAATGGGGTATGCCGATCGATACTTATTTACAATAGTTCTACAAGAAGCCTTAATCCTATCAATATTGGGATTTTTGCCTGGAATGGTTGCATCGATCGGATTATATCAAATTGCTCAATTGGCTACGCTCTTACCAATTGTGATGAAAGTTAATCGAGCCATTTTCGTACTGATTTTAACTATTTTAATGTGTGTGGGTTCCGGATCGATCGCGATGCGAAAACTCCAATCCGCTGATCCTGCGGACTTATTTTAAATTTAATAAAGATAAGGTGAAATACTATGCTCGATCTTGTCAACACAGGTTCTTGGTTGATTCGCAAGATATATCGTTCACGTCCTAGAGTCAGATTATTTTGTTTCCATTATGCAGGTGGAGGAGCTTCTATTTTTCAGTCTTGGTCACATAAATTACCCTCAGATATCGAAGTCTATGCCGTTCAACTACCAGGTAGAGAAACCCGTTTTGGCGAGCGACCTTTTACAAGTCTGTTACCGCTGGTCGATAAACTCTGTAGAGTTATCTATCCATACATCAACATCCCTTACGTTTTTTTTGGTCATAGTATGGGAGCATTGGTCAGCTTTGAGCTAGCTCAAACGATTTGTAAAAGATACGGGAAGAGTCCCGAGCACCTCTTTGTTTCTGGTCGTCTAGCGCCTCACCTCCAATCTTCAAAACCACAGATTCATCAACTACCGCCAGCCGAATTTTTAGAGGAAATTCGTTTACTTAACGGCACACCAGACTCAATCCTGAACAACAAGGAATTAATGGAATTAATCATACCCATCTTGCGTGCAGATTTTGCTGTCTGCGAGACCTATCAATATCAGCCATCAGAACCTCTCACTTGTCCAATTACAGTAATTGGGGGAAACCTAGATGAATCGGTAGATTTTCGTAGACTTCAATCATGGCAACAACACACAACTAATCATTGTTCACTACATATGCTCGATGGCGATCATTTTTTCGTTAATACCTGTCAATCAGAATTATTGAAAATCATTGTTAAATGTCACGAGGCTGATCTTAAATATCAAAACACTTGATATTTAACAGGGATTATTATTACTTGGGAGTCCCTTATCGATCGATTATATAATTACATTACGGAACCTTTCCGCTAACGGCTGCGTCATTTGCGTTCAGTTGCATTAGTCCTCTCCACCAATCTACTAAATGATCTTCTCTACTCGTCGAAATTCAATTATTTCTGGGGCCTTAATTTCTGTAGCGATTGCGACAACTCAACCAGTATTCGCTCAAATTAAGGCATCGGCTCAACCAGCAATCCAAAACAACTACAATCAAATTACTGCCGCCTTTGTCCGCAAGGATATTCAAGGGGCAACCGCACTATTTACGCCAGATTATGTGAGCATCGATCCTGAAGGAAAGCAGCAGAACTTAGCAGAGGTCCGCGAGCACTATAATAATTTATTCAAAAGATTTAATGTCAAACTAACCTCAAATAAAGCAACTATTAAAAATATTGATGTCAGTGCTGGCGGGATCGATATCGCGATGGAGCAAAAAACCGAAGGGACGATTGGTGGTTTTATTAAACTAGTCATCAATCAAACATCTCGCGATTTGTGGCTAGAAACACCGCAAGGATGGCGATTGAAGCAAACTAAAATCTTAACCAATCAAACAACTTTTAACGGCCGACCTTTTAAATTAAGGTAAGTAGCTAGGCGTAATTAAACAGCTAAACCACCGGATCGGATCGACATAGCACTTTCCAGTAATATGAGGTACAGTAACGAAATAAAGATGAATTATTACAATGAAACCATATTCTGTCGATTTGAAAGAAAAAGTGGTCAATGCTTATCAATCAGGAAATACTTCAGTTAGAAAGTTAGCTAAAGACTTTGGTGTTGGAAAAGTATTAAGTGTCAAGTGCTTTGGGTTCTTCCGAGCTTTTGGTGAAAGTTAACGATTCGGTAAAGCCGACGCTAGCGCGAACGCCAGATGCTAGAGAAAAAATGAGGTTGTCAGTAACATGACAAGATGACCACACAATTTCTCCAATGCCTACTCCCTGGTTTCAACCTGCTGCGGTTGGAATACAAGGAAATTGACACAGAAAACCATCACCTCACTTTGAATGTGTCCTCAACCCAAACATTAGTCCAGTGCCCACTGTTTGCCAATCCAACTACACGTATCCATAGCCGTTACGAACGAACGCTCCTAGACTTGCCCTGTGTCAACTACAGTTTGACCCTAGTAAAATTCACCCAACACTTAATGCCATGACTTTCGATCGTTGTCTACCAGTCAAGATTGTGTTAGCTGCGCTCGCGCTCGTCTCGATCGTCGGCTGTCTATCTGCTCCCGCCGGTGCTCAACCGACCCCACCAACACTAGAAACTACCCCATTACCACCGCAGCCAGAACCCCCATCACCACCACCTCAACTAAATAGCTACATGGGTTTCGGTGGTGTCATCGGAATTCAGGGTGGCACTACTTCGCTATCCCAAGGGACTTTTTCTGTGCTAGGTAAGTATGTTTTAACTAATAATTTAGCACTGCATAGTACTAGTACGATCTTTGGCAGTTCGGTTTCCTCCACTTCTCTCGATCTGACGTTTAATCAACCAATCGAAAGTGCCGATCTACCGATCGTGTTC